>JAEMTR010000140.1:786-3801 GCA_016462245.1 Solirubrobacteraceae bacterium | reverse complement strand
GATCCCCGCGATCCAGCAATAGGCCAGCATGATGCGATCGATCAGCGGCCAAGTGCGGCTCGACTCTACGGCGCTTGTGCGGCCGCCTGTCAGCGACGCGCTCACGGCCGGACACCGTACTTGCGCATCGGGATCTTCGCCGCCCAGCCAGCCCAAGAAAGAACCGCGCTCGAAATCAACAGTAAGAATGCAAAGGCATAGATCGTTTGCCCAAACGGGATCACGCTCAAACCTTCGGCGTTATCGACAATTGAGGAGGCAAGCGTGCGAACAGGTTCGAAGAAGAACGTGAGGCCATCGACCGGCTGGGGCACAAAGCTCAGCGATCCCGAGATCATCGAAATCATGATCGCTTCGCCTAGCGCCCTGGCCGCAGCCAAGATCACCGCCGCAATGATTGCCGGACGGACCGTCCGCACCGAAATAGTCCACATGATGCGCCAGCGGTTCACGCCAAGCGCAGCGGCACCCTCGATCCAACTTTTCGGGACCGAGCGAAGCGCATCGACGATGATCGTGATCATGATCGGGACGATCATTACCGTCAAGACCAGCGCAGCGACCGACCACGACGCACCGGTCAGCTGGGTCACGTAGCCAACCGACTCCTTGCGCTCGTCGCTGATCAGGTTGTTAGAGACGAACGGCACCAGCACGAGAATTCCAATCAGCCCGTAGACGACCGAGGGCACCGCCGCTAGCAGGCGGACGACCGGCTCGAGCAGCCGCTCTAGCCGCGGCGGAGCGAACTCGACGATGAAGATCGCTGTGAAGAGGGAGAAGAAGAGGCCAAGAAATACGGCGACGCCGGTCGTCAGAATTGTCCCCCAGAGGAGAGGCCAAACACCGATCTCATAAACATAGTCCGATGGCGCCGAAGGGGACTTGAAAATATCGCCTAGCTGCGTGTCTGGTGTCCCGGCGCCAAACCAACCGATTCCGTTGCTGGCGAACGATGGCCAAGCCTTGGCCAATACGAAGATGACCATCCCCGCGCAGAGAGCGAGAACCATGGCGCCAACGAGTCCGAGCAGCAGTTCTGCGCGCCGGTCAACTGAGCTGCCTGATCTACGCCCCTGGCGACCGGTTGGCTGCTGGAATTGATCCTGCGAGGGCTGCTGAGGCGGCGCGGTAGTAGCTGCCATCAAAGCTCAGACTATGCCGGTACCCAGCCCCGCGCGACGATCCGCTGGCCACTTGAGCCACGGACCCACGAAAGGAAGCTAGCGGCGGCACCGGTAGGTTTTCCTCGGGTGACCATCCAGAAGTTACGAGTTCCCTCGTACTGCGCGGATTTCGCGTTGCGCAGAGTGCATGGGACGCCGTTGAACGGGACGACTGAGGTTCCTGCCGTGAACTTGAAGTCAAGGTAAGCAATCGCCGTCTTCGATGAGCGAACCGCCTGCTGAACGAGTCCGTTCGAAGCTTTCTGACTGGCATTTCCTGCCACTCGACGCGACTGCCCCATGAAGATGTTCTGGAAGGCATCGGCCGTACCTGACGCGGGCGTTCTGCTGATCAGGTCGATTGGTCCAGAGATCGTGGACCCAGGCACGTCTTTCCAGTTGCGGACCTGGCCGGAAAAGATCGCCTGCACCGTCGCGCGACTAATGTTGGCAAGCCGGTTGGCCGGGTTGGTTGAGATGCAAACACCGTCGCGTGCGATGCGGTTAAAAACGAGGCCTTTGGGGTCCGAGGCTTGAGGGTCGCGCGAGGAGAGCCCATATGTAACGCGGCCCCGAGCGACATCGTTTACACCGATGTCTGAACCGCCTTGAAGGACACGGAACGCGGTGTTGCCCGGGTATCCCTTCGCCAGCGCAACCGCTAGTGGATAGATCGAGGTTGAGCCACTCATCGTCAGAGTTGCAGCACTTGAGGCGGCGGGGACCGCGAGCGCGCAGAGCGTGCCGACTGCTAGGGCTAGGACAAATTTGCGTGTCATTGTTTGCGATCCGTTCATCGAGCGATCAAGGTTGATTTACTGACCGCTTACTCTGCTCGTGGACAGCTCTGTAGAGGTAACCAGCAGGTATTCAGAATGAAAAGAAGTTGTGAACGCCGCAGCCGCCGGCGCTACGGCCTCTGAGCTTTGGCGGCATACCCCGGTCGTTCACAATTCAGCGAGCAAATTGCGTCACCCTAAGACCGTGTATTTACGCCTCTTTCAGGCTGGGTCGATCGCAGCTGCAACAGCTGCTCTGGCAACGACAATCGCCGCTGCCCCGGCTTTGGCGACGATTTCAAGTGGAGCCCTGATCGACGGCCCCAGTAGCGCGATCCGCGAGCTCGGTGGCAGCGCGATCTCTTCGGATGGAAGCGGCGGCCTCGTTTACCGCAAAGATGTTGACGGCCGCCCCCACATCTTTGCCGCTCAATTTATCGATGGGCGCTGGCTCCCCGCCCAGCAGGTTGATGTCGGTCAACGCTTCGAATCATCGTGGCCCGTGATTGGAGCAGGTAACGATGGCAGGCTGGTAGTTGTCTGGGTTCAGGAGTTCGGGGCCAGCGACCGACTCTTTTCGGCAACACTGCAGCCCGGCTCGCGACGATTCGAAGCACCGGTGCCGCTAGACCTCTTCGCTGGCGACTCGGCGCTCGGCACATACCCCGCCATCTCGATGGCCGCAGGCGGCCAAGCCTACGTCGTTTATCGCGTCGTTACAGAATCGTCGCCGACGAGCGCACCTCCTGGGAACGTCCTTGGTGAGTACCGTGTTGCTCGCTACAACGGCCAACTTTGGTCTTCGCTTGGGGCTCCGATAAATCGTTCGCTGGCGTCAGCGCAACCGACTCCAACCGCACGGAACAGACCCCAGATCGGCGCCGACCAGCTCGGCAACGCCGTTGTCGCTTGGCAGGAGCTTGACGATGAATTCATTCCGCGCATCTTTGCGCGGCGCGTCTTTGCTTCAGCCACCGGCATAGCGCTGCAGGTCAGCCCGCGCAGCCTCGATGGCAAAATTGTGCGAGCAGGAGCCGATGAGTTTGCGCTCGCGGTTGGGCGCTCCGGTG
>JAEMTR010000140.1:259-776 GCA_016462245.1 Solirubrobacteraceae bacterium | reverse complement strand
CGTTTATTCAGCCGAGGCGATCGCCTTTGGGGTGCCCCGGGCCGTAGACGGCGGTGGAAGCAATGGCCCAGAGGCGCGGCCGGGTTCGATTTTCACCTCGATCGTCGGCGCCGCGACGATGACAAGCTTCAGCTCCGGGCTAAATGCCGACTCGACGGCAGCGACCGACACCGACATCGGGACGACAACCCGACTTGACGCCGGCGATTCAAGCACCGCGGCCGACCCACGCGGCGTCATTGGCGACAGCGGCGCCGCCGCGTTCGCGTGGAAGCGCAACAGTGGTGCTAGCGGAAGGGTAATGATGCGCGAGCAGCGCGCGGATGGAGTGGCGACCGACCGCTCATTGTCGGCGCCGAAGGGTGGCCAGATTGACTCCTTGATGCTTGCCGGGACTGGACTCGGCGACGGATTGGGGGCTTTCTCTCAAGGAACCGGGGCCGGCAGACAAATCGTCGCCGGGGTCATCGACGCGCCTCCTGACGTCTTCAACGTTCAGACGCCAATCGACTTTGTT
>JAEMTR010000140.1:0-249 GCA_016462245.1 Solirubrobacteraceae bacterium | reverse complement strand
GCCGAACGGTCAGGATCGAGTGGGATCCAGCGCAGAACGCTATCGGCCGCGTCAAGTACTCCGTAATGGTCGATGACGACTTGGTCGCCGAGGAAATCAAGGGCTTGCAGTATTCGCTGAAAACCGGCTCGATCGAGTCTGGCACGCGAACAATCACGGTGATTGCCACCGACGAAGCTGGGCAGGAGACAACCAGCGTGCCAGGCATTTTGAAGCTCGACCGCAGCGCGCCGAAGGTGAGTCTGCGCA
>JAEMTR010000139.1 GCA_016462245.1 Solirubrobacteraceae bacterium | reverse complement strand
GTCTAGAGCGAACCGGTGCGCTCAGAGACCGAGCTCGGGCGCGATCGACGACCAGATCTGTTGGCGCGCGAGCTCAAGCGTGATTGCCGGGTCGCCGATCAGGACTCGAATCCCGTAGCCATCGATCAGCGCGAGCAGCTGGTTGGCGACTTGGTCAACGTCGGCGATCTTAAATTCGCCGCTCGCGGCGCCGGCGCGCAGCTGATCGGTGAACCAGTCGTGCAGCTTCGCGTAAAGGCGGGCGCCAAACTCGCGCAGGTCGGGCTCGCGCGCGGCGCGCAGCCAAAGCTCTACCCAGAGCACGAAGTCGTCGTGGAGGGCGTCGGAGCTAGGCAGGCAGATGTCGATCATCTCGGCCAGCCGCTGCGCCGAGGTGGCGTCCTCACCGAGCTCTTCGCCAACGCGCATCTGCGCGGCATGATCGTAGGAATACTCGAGCGCCTCGGCCAGCAACAGATCACGCGTTTCGAAGTGGTAATGGACCAGCGCGGTCGAGACGCTGGCCTCATTAGCGACGCGGGCTACGCGCACGCCATCGGTACCCTCTTGGGCAATACGCTTAACGGCCGCCTCGAGAATTTGATCGCGCATCGACACTGTTAAGCGAAGCTTAGTCCCCGACCGGAATGAGAAGACGATGACCGCAGCAGCCAACTCGCCAGCCCCCGCCGACGTTCTTACTCTCAGCGAGTCGGAGCTTGAGCTTCAGGCCCGCGCACGCAAGTTCGCCGACGAAATCCTCCAGCCGCTGGAGCTCGAAGCGGAGATGAACGGCGGCCACCTTCCCGCCGCTGCGCTGGAACAGATCAGAGACGAGGCGCTGAAGCGCAAGCTCAGCGGCGGTCTGCACGCTGCAGAGCACGGCGGCAACAGTTGGACGCACGTCGAGTGGTTCCTCGTCGAAGAGCAGCTCGGGCGAATCACAAACGCCGTCTCTTGGCACATGCCAACGGCCTACAACGTGCTCGCTCACGGTTCGCCGGAGCAGATCGAGAAGTACCTGCTGCCGGGGCTGCGTGGAGAGACGCATGACGCTTACGCCGTTACCGAGGAGCACGCCGGCTCGGACCCGTCGGGGATAACGACGACGGCCGTCAAGGACGGCGACGGCTGGACGATCAGCGGCGAGAAGTGGTTCGTCACCTACGGCGACGTGGCGGCCGTCTTCATCGTGATGGCCAACGCAATCGTTGACGGCGATCCGCAGGGCACGCTCTTCCTGATCGATGCCGACACAGACGGGATTGAAGTAGTTGACAACCCGCCGTTCACGCACACCTACCCGCACGGCCACCCGACGATTCGCTTCAACGACGTGAAGGTCGGCGACGACGCGATAATCGGCGGCCTCGGCGGCGGCGATGAGCTTCAGCGCGACTGGTTCTCTGAAGAGCGGCTCGGGATCGCAGCCCGTTGCGGAGGCGCAATGACGCGACTGTTGGAGGAGACGACCGCGTGGGCGATCGAGCGCGAGCAGGGCGGCTCGCGGATCATCGATTATCAGGGCGTTTCATTCCCGCTCGCTGACTCGGCCGCCGACTTAGCTGCCGGGCGACTGCTTGGCCTCTACACCGCGCGCCTTGCCGACGCCGGCGCCGACCCGAAGCTGATTCACGCAAAGTCATCGATGGCGAAGCTGTTCATGAGCGAGGCAGCGAACCGCTGCGCCGACCGCTGCCTGCAGATCTTCGGCGGCCGCGGCTACATGCGCAGCAACATTGCTGAACGCTTCTGGCGCGAGCTGCGCGTCGATCGGATCTGGGAAGGCACGAGCGAAATTCAGCGGTTGATCATCGCCCGCTCGCTCGAGCGCCGCGGCGTTGAGCGAGTAATTAACTAGTGGATCTCAGCCGGCTTCTGGACCCGAAGTCGATCGCCGTCGTCGGCGCAAGCGAACGCGCGGCATCGTACGGCGGCGAGGCGCTATTGAACCTCAAGCGGATCGACTACAGCGGCAAGGTTTACGCAGTTAATCCAGGACGCGACAAGGTCCATGGCATCGACTGTTTCGCGTCCCTCGCCGATCTGCCTGAAGCGCCTGATGCCGTGATCGTCGCGATCCCGGCTGAGCAGGTGGCGGCCGTGATTGAGCAGGCAGGGGCGCTCGGCTGCGGCGGCGCCGTTGTTTTCGCGGCCGGATTCTCGGAATCGCGCGAGGGCGAGCAGCACGAGGCCGAGTTGATCGCCGCCGCCGCCGCTCACGATCTGCCGGTCTGTGGCCCGAACGGCAATGGAATCGTCTCGATCGCTTCCAACTTCGCGCTCTGGGGCGACATGGTTGGCCCGCGCGACGCGGGGCCGGTAGCGCTCGTATCGCAGTCCGGGAACGTCGCCGTCAACGCGATCGCCTCGCGCCGAGGATTGCGGCTTCACACCGTCGTCTCCTGCGGCAATCAGGCCGTACTTGACGCCGCTGACTATCTCGAAGCCTTCTGCCAGCTCGACGGGGTTCGCTCGGTCGCCTGCTACCTGGAAGCAGAGGGTGACGGCGCTCGCTGGTGCGCGGCGCTTGAGGCCTGCGCAAGGGCCGACGTTGCAGTGACGATTCTCAAAGCTGGCTCCTCAGAGGCTGGCGCCGCTGCGGCGCAGGCCCACACCGGAGCGGTCGCCGGCGACCAGCGTGTATTTCAGGCGATGGCGCAGGCGGCCGGTGCGGCCTGGGCGCGCGACCCTCACGAGCTGCTCGAGAGCGCAAAGGCACTGGCCGTCAGGGGCCGCGGCGGCCTCGCAGCCGGCGTTGCCGTGATGACCTGCTCCGGCGGCGACTCCAGCGTCTGCGCCGACCTCGCAGCCGAGATCGGCGTTTCGCTTCCGCCGCTTCAGCCCGAGACGATCGCGCGGCTCGAAGAGCTCCTCCCCAGCGCGGCAACGGCCGCCAACCCACTCGACTACACCGCGCTGCTGTGGGGCGACCCGGGTGCGATCGAAGCGCTTGTGCGGGCACTTGCCGACGACCCAGGCATCGGCCGCGTGCTGGTGCTCTACGACCAGCCCGACGGGCTCGATGGCGACGCAGTCGCGTCGTGGGCGGCGGCGATTGAAGGGGTGCGCGCCGCGACCGACTGCCCGGCGCAGCTAATCGTTTGCTCAACGCTGCCTGAGCTAATGCCAGACGACGTAGCCGCTTCGCTGATTGACGACGGGATCGCAGCCTTGGCGGGCCTGCGCAGTGGGCTGCAAGCGATCGCCGAGCTAGTCAAAGAGCCGGTCGCGCCGGAGCGGATTGCCGCGATTGGCGCTGCCTGCCAACGTGCAGCCGCGAGCGAACGCGGCGGCGAGCTGGAGTGGCTCTCAGAGCATGATGCGAAGGCGCTGCTGGCGGCGCACGCGCTCGCCGTGCCTGAGGGGCGCGTCGTCGGCGATCAAGACGACGCTGTCGCGGCGCTCAGTCAATTTGGTGGCCGTGTTGTAATCAAACTCTCCGGCCCCGAGCTACGCCACAAGAGCGAACTGGGAGCGCTGGCGCTAGATCTGCAGAGCGAGGGCGACGTGCGCGCCGCCTACTCGCGGCTGAGCGAGCTACCGGCCGCCGCTTCGGCGTCGCTCTTCGTTGAAGCGATGGCCGAGCCAGGTGTCGAGATGATCGTCGCCGCGCGCACCGACGCGGTTGTTCCTGCGCTGATCGTTGGCCTCGGCGGAATCTGGACCGAGCTACTGAGCGACGCGGCAGTGATCCCGCTCCCAGCCTCAGCGACGGAGATCGAGGAGTCGATCCGCAACCTGCGCGGCGCAGCGCTGCTCGACGGCGGCCGCGGCGGCGTGAAGCTGGCAATCGGCGCACTTGCTCAGTTCGCCGATCGACTAGAGC
>JAEMTR010000138.1 GCA_016462245.1 Solirubrobacteraceae bacterium | reverse complement strand
CTTCGAGATCAACCTTCCCGATCTAAAAAGTCGCCTGCTCGCAATCTCGGCGCGGTAGCATCGCAGCGATGACAAGCAGCGAGACTGAAGGTGCTCCGGTTGGCTTGGTCGCGTCAGACGATGGCCCTACGCGGCTCTCGCTGGGCGTGGCTGCACGCCTCTCTCGCTACCTCCAAGTCTTGACGCAGGCACAGAAGATGGGCCGCGAGACGCTCTCGTCGCAAGAGCTCTCGGAGTACACGCGCGTTAACAGCACTCAGATTCGCCGTGATCTCTCTGGCTTCGGCAAGTTCGGTAAGCGCGGCGTTGGTTACAACGTTGACGCGCTTGCCGACGAGATTCGCGAGATCCTCCAAACCGGCAGCCAGCAGAACATCGCGCTCTTCGGCGCCGGCCATCTCGGCAAAGCGATCGGTTCGTCCGACATCTTCGCCGACCACGGCTTCAACGTCGTAGCTGTTTTTGACGCCGACCCGAAGAAGGTGGGCACGAAGGTTGGCGGGCAGTCGGTGCGTCCAATCGAGGACGCCAACCGCGTGATCGCCGAGCAAGACGTCCTCGTTGCCGTGCTCGCCGTCCCCGGAGAAGCAGCGCAGAGGCTTGCCGACGAGCTCGTTGCCGCGGGGGTGCGGATCATCTTCAACTACTCCGAATCGCTGCTTGACGTGCCGGCCGGGGTGACCGTTCACACCTCGAACCCGGCCGTCGACCTGCTGCACGCGCTTTACTTCTACCTCTCATGAGTCAGATCGATCTCGAGAAGGCCCGCGACGCGTTCGCGCATGCAACCGACGGCACGGTTGGAATCGAGGAAGAGTTCGCGATCCTCGATCCAGCGACGCTTGACCTCATTCCCCGGTTCGAGGAGCTCAATCGGACGGCCGTCGCGACAGATGCCGAGCTGGCAACGTCGATCTCGTCGGAGTTGATTCTCTCCGAGATTGAGATTCGCTCCGGCGCCGGCAGCGACGTTGGTGACGCCCTTGCGCGCCAGCAGGCGATGAGGGAGCGGCTCTTCGCGCTGGCTGCCACTGAAGCGGTCGAACTTGGCTCTACCGGCACCCATCCCTGGGCCGATTATCGTGAGCAGCTCAACGTGCAGTCCGATCATTACCGCCGCGTTGTTGATGGACTCCAGTACGTCGCAAGGCGCAACAACACCTTCTCGCTCCACGTCCACGTTGGGATTCGCGACGCCGACCGCGCTGTCCGCGTCTGCGATCGGCTGCGCGCGCTGCTGCCGACGTTGCTCGCGCTCAGCGCCAACTCAATCTTCTTTGAGGGTCAAAACAGCGGCCTGGCCTCAGTTCGCACGCAGAGCTTCACGAAGTCGTTCCCTCGCTGCGGCGTTCCCGACGCATATGGCTCATGGGACAACTACCGCGATTACCTCGAGCTGCTGCTGGCTACTGGTTCGATCGAGGAGGACACGCAGGTTTGGTGGTCGGTCCGCCCGCACTTGGCATTCGGCACGGTTGAGGTTCGCATCTGCGACGCCCAATCAACGGCCGAAGAGTCAAACGCGCTGACCGAGCTGATCGTCGCCTGCGTGATGCAGTGCGCGCGCGATGACGATGAAGGCCGGCCGATCTTCGAGCCACCTGCCCGGCTAATTGAAGAGAACCTTTGGCGCGCGATCCGCTGGGGCGCGGCCGGCGAGCTGATCGATCTCGTTCGCGGCGTCTGCTTACCAGCGCGTGCGGCCTTTGAGGATCTGCTCGAGTGGACAGCCCCCGTTCGCTCCGAGCTCGGCATTGAAGCTCAGTTCCCAGCGCTGAACGGCGCTCAGCGTCAGGCTGCGGCGTTCGCCGAGGGGCAGAGCATCGCCGACGTCTACGCCTCTACAGTGGCGCAGACGCGCCAGTCATTCGAGGGCGGTCAGCCCACAAGTCCTACGGAGGTATCAACGCCGTGACCGACGAAGCCGCAACACCAAAGCAGCCTGAAGAAGAGATCGTCCCCGAGGCGCCAGCAGGCGACGCGGCCGAAGGCCAAGCGCCGCCGAGCGAGGAAGAGATGCGAGCCGCCTACGAGGCCGAGCTAAAAAATCTTCGCGTCGAGGACCTCGTTGCCCAGACGGTCGTTTCGCTCCTGAACCTTGGGGCTCGCAAAGCCGGCCTGCTTCCAGGCACTGAGGACGAGGTTGACCCAGTACAGGTTGGGATTGCGATCGAAGGGATCCGCCGCCTGCTGCCGCTAATTGAGCCGGCGCTAGGCGAGAACGCAGCTTCGATTAAGGACGCACTCGCGCAGCTTCAGGTCGCATTCACCAAGTTGACCGGTGAGCCTGGCGCCGCGCCCGCGACAGATGGAGGCGCAGAGGGTGGAGGCGAAGCCGCGCCTGGCGGCGAACAAGAGCCGCCAGAGAAGGCCGGCGGCGGCCTCTGGACGCCTGGCCCTTAGGGCACCGCAGAGCGTTTCCGTCGCTGATACCGATAGGATCGCTGAGCTTCAGAGCGCTGGGGACAGCAAATAGCCCCGCCGCAGAGCGCCTGCTGCCTTATCGGCGGCTGTTAATTCAATTACTCCGGAGGATTCAACCACCGTGTCTGCATTTCTTACCGACCATGGGGTCATCATTGCTGTTGTCTGTGGCCTGATCGCCGTCGCATACGGCGTTGTGACTACTACGCAGCTGCTCGCACTCTCGCCCGGCAACGCAGAGATGCAGCGCATCTCGGCCGCCATTCAGGAAGGCGCCCGCGCTTACCTCAACCGTCAGTACCTCGTGATCGCAGGCGTCGGCGTTGTTCTCTTCATCGCCCTGCTCTTCATTCAAGACATCTACGTGGCGATTGGCTTCGCGATCGGCGGCATCCTCTCCGGTGCGGCCGGCTACATCGGCATGAACGTTTCGGTTCGCTCCAACGCCCGCGTCGCCGAGTCGGCTCGTGGTGGCATTGGCCCGGCGCTGAAAGTCGCATTCCGCGGCGGCGCAATCACCGGCATGCTCGTCGTTGGTCTCGCCCTTCTGGGCGTGGCTGGCTACTACGGCCTGCTCACCTCTTACTTCGACCAGACGCCGAAGGAGGCCGTTGACGCTTTGATCGGCCTCGGTTTCGGTGGATCGCTGATCTCAGTGTTCGCGCGGCTCGGCGGCGGCATCTTCACCAAAGCAGCCGACGTCGGCGCCGACCTCGTCGGCAAGGTTGAGGCTGGAATCCCTGAAGACGACCCTCGCAACCCAGCCGTGATCGCCGACAACGTTGGCGACAACGTTGGCGACTGCGCCGGAATGGCAGCAGACCTCTTCGAGACTTACGCCGTAACGGCCGTCGCCGTGATGTTGCTCGGTGTCCTGACCTTTAGTGAGCAGACGACGGTTGCGCTCTATCCGCTTGTTCTTGGTGCGGTTGCGATCATCGCTTCGATCATCGGCACCTTCGCTGTCCGCAGCGAGAAGGGCAACGTTGAACGCGCGCTTTACCAAGGGCTCGCAGTCTCCGGCATCATCGCCGCGATCGCCTTCTACCCGGTAACGGCTTGGATGATGGACGACATCACCTTCAAGAGCGCTGCCGGTGCGGTTGCGCCGCCGAGCGTGCTCAACCTTTACCTCTGCTCGATCGTCGGAATCGTAGTAACGGCGCTGCTGTTCGTGATCACCGACTACTACACCTCAACCCGCTTCCGTCCGGTCCGCACGACGGCCGAAGCGTCGCAGACAGGCCACGCAACGAACATCATCTCCGGCCTTGCACAGGGGCTTCAGGCAACGGCGCTTCCGGCGCTGGTCTTGGTTCTAGGCGTTCTGTGCTCATGGAAGCTCGCCGGTGGCGGCGTTCAGGGGATCTACGGAATCGGCGTCG
>JAEMTR010000137.1 GCA_016462245.1 Solirubrobacteraceae bacterium | reverse complement strand
CAAGCACTGAGGCGCAGCGGGGCTTAGTAGAGGTGGATCAGTTCCAGCAGCGCGAGCTTGTCATCGACGAGCTCGAAAACGTCTTTATCGTGCTTGATCTTCTTGCTGCGCATGTAGACGCGAAGCCACTGTTTGAAGATGTACGTCTCATAGAGCTCGAGCATCTCCTCGTCAGCTAGCGCCGGCTGGCTGATCAAAGACGCCAGATACATCGCGCACTCGAAACCGAGTGAGATCGACTGGAAGTAGGGCGATCCGATCGCCGAGTCGCCGGCCAAAACCACGGGCGAGTGGCTGAGGAGATAATTAGGCTCGTTCTTATTGAGGTAGAGGCGGTTAGTCGCATTGCGCGCTCGATAGAGATTGAGCGGAATGCAGAGGACCTGAAGGTCGCCGACGATCTCGCCGTGCGTCTCCCCCTTGATCTGGTCGATAAACCGATCCATCGACTTCGCCACTTCGGGCCTGTTCTCGCGCAGCCACTCGCCATCGGATTGCTGAGGAATTGTCGCTGCCTCTTCGCTAGTGATGCTTACGAGCCCAGTCACGTGGCTGACGTTGCCATCTGAGAAAGTGCGGGCCACCGACGGGATGAATTTGTAGGTCGGGTTGTCGGAGTTTTTGTAGTACTTGCAGAGCTCGTTGCAGGAGTAGCTCTGGTCGTAGAGGAACGTGATCACGAGCGAATTCTCAAGTTCAAGGTTGACAGTGTTTTGGCTCTCGTCGCTTGATAATCCCGGCGTCATGAGACTTTCGCGCAGCAGCGAATTGCGGCCGGTGCAGTCGACGACGATCTCATCAGGTTCAACCGTCGCCACGATCGACTGCTCTGACATTTCGGCCGCCAACCGCTCAACGGAGTCCCCCTGCCGCTCCGCGATCAGGCTGCTTAGCGAATGCTCGATCTCGTTCAGCGGCGAGAACCCCAGAGTCCACTGCTCTAGCAGGACGCGCAGATCGGCTGGAATCGAGGTCCGAAATGCAACCCCCTCCTCTATCTCCAGCGGGTGGAAGATCGCTTCGACATCATCCTGATCGGACTGGAGCTCGCGAAAACTTTCGACCGAGTCGGCAACTAGCGAGGGATCGAGCTGGACCATTCTTGAGCGCGTGTAGTCCTCGCGCTTCTCGTAAAGCAGGACAGAGAGATGATCGAGTGGTTGGAGCAGCGCGGTCAGCATCAGCCCGACCGGCCCTGCGCCGATCACGTGCACACGGCGGGTCTGTTGGCTGGTTGTTGGCAGGGCGGACGAAGTTATCGTGATGGCGATTCCTTCCGAATCGTGCCCTTCGCTGGACTCCGAAGATGGCCCCGGACAGCTCACGGCTTGGGATGTCGATTATACGTCGCAGCGGCAGCTACCGGGAGATCCTTCGCTTCTCACTCGCAGCTCTGGGCGTTCCTTGCGCCGCGCCGCGGATCTTGCGAAGATCACTCAATGACATCAGTCAGCAGCGACACAGCCTCGGCCCCGCTCCCCGCCCATTGGTACGCAGATGAGAAGCAGGCGCGCGACGAGCGCGAGCTGATCTTCCACCGCTCCTGGCAGGTAGCCGGGCTGTCAAAGGACGTGCGCGAAGCGCAGTCGATGACGACGGCAAAGATCGCCGGAATGCCGGTCGTGATCACGCGCGACGCCGACGGCGAGCTCCACGCAATGCTCAACGTCTGTCTGCATCGCGGCGCCGTGATCGCGCAGGGTTCGGGGCCGGCGAAGCTGCTGCAGTGCCCCAACCACGCTTGGGTCTACGGCCTCGACGGCAAGCTGAAGTCGGCGCCGCGAACCGAGCGCGAGGATGATTACTCCTGCGAGGGAATGGACTTGAAGCCGGTCGCGGTGCTCGAGTGGGGCCCGCTGCTGCTGGTTAACCTCGATGCTGACGCCGAGCCGCCGCTAGCCGAACTGGCAACGATGCAGGAGTCGGTAGAACGCTACGGCTTCGCCTTCGATCAGCTGGAGCCGATGCCAGAACAGTTCGAGTGGGAGATCGAATGTGATTGGAAGATCCTGATCGAGAACTACCTCGAGTGCTACCACTGCGCCACCGTCCACAAGGATTTCTCGCAGGTGATCGACGTTTCACCCGAGCGTTACGCGCTTTCGTCCGACGGGACTCTGCTGACGGCTCACGCGCCGGTGCGCGACACCTCGAAGGTCGAGCAGCAGCAGAAGATCCTCGCAACCGATGGCGGGCCTGTAACCGAAAGCCACTGGCACATGCTGTTCCCGGCGACGACCTTCAACGTCTACCCCGGCGAGGGCGCTATCGAGATCACTTGGTTTTGGCCGACCGGCGTTAGCAAGTCGAAAGCCTGCTGCATCTTCTTCAAGATGCCCGGCGCCAGCGATCAGTACATCGAGCAGCTAACCGAGTTTGGAATCCAGGTGATGGAAGAAGACAACGCTCTCTGCGCGCTGATGCAGGAAGGGATGGCCTCCGGCGCAATCGCTTCCGCGCGGCCGCTACCGAAGAGCGAAGCGCTCGTTGTCGCCTTCCAGAAGCTTGTCCGCCGCGCGCTGGCCTAAAGCGCGGCGATGGCGCGACACCTAAGCGAGCAAAAGTATCACGGCGTGATACACTGCTGCCTATGAGCAAGCCGTTCAGCATGAGGGTCACGGATTCGACGCAAGAGCGCCTAAATCTGCGTGCTGAACGCAACGGAACTGCCCCTAGAACGTTGGCGCAACGTTATCTGGAGGAAGGTCTGCGGATGGATGAACACCCGCTCGTAACCTTTGCCGACGGTCCGGCGGGTCGCAGGGCCCGGCTGGCCGGAACGGGAGCCGACATCTGGGAGGTAATCGCGACCGTCAAGGACAACGACGGCAGCGAGGAAGATGCCGCCGATTACCTGAACATGCCGCCCACGCTGGTCCATGCCGCGGTCTCCTACTACGGCTCGTATGGGGACGAGATCGACAGCTTGATCGAGCGCAATTCGGCCGAGGCCGATGAGGCCGAAGCACGCTGGCTCGCAGGCCGCGCCGCACTTAGCCGTTGAGGCTATTGCTCGATGAGATGCTCGCCGATCACGCCCAGGACGGCGCGCTAGCGAACAGCGAGGCTTGGCTCTAGCCGGCCGGAACGGAACCGCAGGCGGCGCCGACGCAGGCGTTGACCTTCGCTAGCTTGGCGATCATCTTCGCTTTGATCGCCGCGTAGGCGGGGTCGGCCGCGAGGTTGTTGATCTCGAACGGATCGGCCTTCAGGTCGTAGAGCTCCTCGCCACCGCTGACCTTGTAGATGACGTACTTCCATTCGTCGGTGCGGACGCCCTTGTAGGCCTGATCCCAACGGTTAGAAGGTATTGTCGAACTGGAGAAGAGCGGCTCGGGAGCCTCAATTGAGATTGCGCGGTCAGGCCGCTTCGCCGGGTTGTTGGCGGTTGGAAGCAGCGAAACACCGTCGAGCGTGCGGCCCGCCTTCGCCTTCGCGAGGTCGAGAATCGTTGCCGCGAAATCTACGTTCGAGACCTGGCCCTTAATCTTGCGGCCCTTCGGTACGCCCGGCCCAGCAACGATGAATGGCACGCGCAGCGACTCTTCGTAAGGGAGGAACTTGTCGCCGGGAACGCGATGCTCACCCTGCATCCAACCGTTGTCGGAGGTGAAGATGATCGTCGTATTGTCGTATTGCCCGGTCGCTTTGAGCTTCGCGACGATCTTCGCTACGTGGTCGTCAACCGCTAGTAGCGAGCCGACGCGACCTTCGTAGTTGAGCTGCAGCGCGGCGATCTGCGCGTCACTGAGCACCGGCAGGTACGTCGTCATATTGGCCGGCAGCTTCGCGAAGCTTTCGGCGCCTTGGTTGAAGTTTGGTGGGCGCGGCAGCGTGT
>JAEMTR010000136.1:2350-3852 GCA_016462245.1 Solirubrobacteraceae bacterium | reverse complement strand
ATGCTCGGCGGCGGAGAGCACGCGTGAGGCTTCAATCTTGCCGTCGTAGGGGCAGCCAAAGGCGACCGAAAGCGTCACGGCGTAGGCGATGCCATCGGCCTTGGCTCGTTCAGCTAGCTCAATTCCAACTTGCGTCGCCGCTTCAACCGTCGTGCCTTGGTTCTTTTCGGCGAACGTTTCACTCAGAGGGACGACGTACTGCACCAGATCTACACCGCAGGCGATTGCACGCTCGTAGCCGCGCTCGTTGAGAGCGAGCCCAGCGTAGGCAACTCCGGGCTTGCGCTCGATCAGTTCGATTACCTCCTCGGCGCCTGCCATCTGCGGCACGCGCTTAGGGTTGACAAAGCTGACCGCTTCGATCCGCGGCAGCCCTGTCGCCGCCAGCCGGTTCACGTATTCAGCGCGCTGCTCCGGACTTAGGATCGGTTCAGCATTCTGGAGGCCGTCGCGCGGCCCAACGTCACAGAGAATCAAAGGACGTCCGGTCATTTCGTTCCTTATGACGGCACGCGGCCGTTGACTGGCAGCAGCTCGCGGTCACCGAGTCCGCGCAGCACGTGGAGATCATTTGCTCCGGGCGGGAAGACGTCGATCGAGTATTGGACTGCGTCACCGTCGTTGATGTGGATTGTTTCGGTGATTTCGAGCGCACCGGTCGTCCGCTTGACGCCGAGGGCAGCGCCGACCTCTTCGTCGGGCTCGAGCAGCCGCGGCCTGATGCCGGTCCGCGCGAACGCGACTGGAACGCCGGCTCCAATCAGGATGTCGAGCATCATTTGGCCGCGTTCGATCGCCGACTGCAACTTCTCCAGCGACGGAAGCGGAACAGAAGGATGGATCCAGTCGCGCATGTGGGCGGCGGGGTCCTTGTCAACAAGCAGCGTTCGCTCAACGCAGAGAGCGTCAGAGTTCTTTCGTAGGTTTAGCGCCTCGGCGACATAACCAGGCGCGCGCTGCTGCGAAATTGAGACATCGCGGCCCTTGACTGTGTGCCCTTGGCGGCGCGCGAGCGAAGCGTACGACTCAAGGACTTCGAGCCCCTCGCTGAAAGCTGAAGGAACTGCGACGCGGCCAACGTAGGTCCCTGACCCTTGGCGACGGACAATTTCGCCATTGGCAGCGAGCCGCTCGAGCGCTAAGCGCAGCGTTCCCCGCGAAATGCCGAGCATCGCGGCAATCTCCTGCTCCGGCGGCAGGCGGTCCCCCGGACGGTGGTTCCCAGGCCCGAGCCACTCGCGCAGCGAGATCTCGGCGCTGTCAACGACCGAAACCCGCGCCTCGGGCTTTGCTGGCGCGGCTGCCATCAGCGGGCGCCTAGCTTGCGCTCGAGAGGGCCGTCGGATAGAGCGGGGCGGGGCATCGCGAGCAGATTACCGGCAGCAGCCACCGTCGTGTTCGCGGTCCGGATTAGAACAGCCCGACAGTGTTGCCGTCGGCGTCAATATCGATGTCGAACGCGGCTGGCGCGTAGAACGCCCCGGCGGCGACCAGAACCGCCG
>JAEMTR010000136.1:0-2340 GCA_016462245.1 Solirubrobacteraceae bacterium | reverse complement strand
GAGGTAGTAGACGACGTCATCGGCGCCGTAGGCCTTCGTCGCGATCGCGTGGATCTTCTCCTTGATCGTCGCGTCCTCTGGGTAGAGGAACTGGAAGTCAGAGGGCTCGTCGGCAGCCGCCACAACAGCTTCAGCGAGCTTGGACGCTCCGTCGCCGCCCTTCTCGAAGGCCTCGTTGAGCTCGGCAGCGAAGGCGCCGCCCTCTAGGGCTAGCGAGCGGACCATTTCGACCTCTTCATCGGTGTCGCCTGGGCGCCGGTTCACGGCGACGACGCAGGGGAGGCCAAACTCCTTGACGAGGCTGAGGTGGTGGTAGACGTTCGACATGCCGTCTTCGATCGCCTTGCGGTTCACCTCGGGTGAGTCGCTCTCCTCATCCATGCCGCCGTGATGCTTGATCGCGCGAACGGTGCAGACGAGCACGACTGCGTCTGGACGAAGCTCGCCTGCGCGGCAGACGATGTCCATGAACTTCTCCATGCCCATGTCGGAGCCGAAGCCTGATTCGGTGAGAACGTAGTCGCCAAGCTTGAGCGCGATCCGGTCGGCGATTACCGAGTTATTGCCGTGGGCGATGTTGGCGAACGGGCCGGCGTGCATCAGCGCGGCCTGGCCTTCGAGCGTCTGAATCAAGTTCGGCTTCAGTGCGTCCTTCAGCAGAACGGTCATCGCTCCGGCAGCTTGGAGGTCCTCGCCGGTGACGGGGGTAACGCCGTCGAACTGGTAGGCAGCGGTGATCTCGCCGAGTCGCTTGCGCAGGTCCTGGAGGTCGCTGGCGACGGCGAGGATCGCCATCACTTCCGACGCAGCCGTGATGTCAAAGCCGGTCTCGCGTGGGTAGCCGTTGGCGCGGCCGCCGAGGCCAATAGCGACGTCACGGAGGGCGCGGTCGTTCATGTCGAGCGCGCGCTTCCAAGTGACGCGCAGCGCGTCGATGCTGTGCGGGTTGCCGTGCAGGATTGAAGCGTCGAGCAGAGCGGCAAGCAGGTTGTTCGCTGCGCCGACGGCGTGAATGTCACCGGTGAAGTGGAGGTTCAAGTCCTCCATCGGCACGATCTGCGCGTAACCACCACCGGCGGCGCCACCCTTAATGCCGAAGACAGGGCCAAGCGATGGCTCGCGCAGGCAAAGCACGGGGTTCTTGCCGATCTTGCCGAGGCCCTGCGTCAACGAAACAGCGGTCGTCGTCTTGCCTTCGCCTGCCTTGGTTGGCGTCATTCCCGCAACGCAGATCAGCTTGCCGTCAGGGCGATCCTTCAGGCGTTCCAGGACTGAGAGCTCAATCTTTCCCTTGAAGCGGCCGTAGGGCTCAAGCTCGTCCGGTTCAAGACCAAGCGTTGCACCGATTTCGTCGATCGGGATTAGCTCGGCCTCTTGGGCGATCTCAAGACTGCTCTTCATGACTGCTCCTGTGTTTTGGGTTAGTGAGAGTGGATCCGGACCGCGTGTTAATGCGAGACGGCCGCGGCGCCAAGCTCAGAGACGAGCTCGTCGGTGTAGAAGCGCTCGACTTCGAAAGGCTTAATCAGATCCGGCGTCTTGCCGGTTGCGATCAGCTCGGCCAGCGTGACGCCGACGATCGGAGCGGCCTTGAAGCCGTAGGTGCCCCAGCCGGTCGAGACGAGGAAGCCCTCGAGTTCGGTCTTGCCGAGGATCGGCGAGTAGTCGGGGCTGAGGTCGCATAGGCCAGCCCAGCTGCGCAGCATCCGTGCCCGCTCGAGCTGCGGGAAGAGCTCCAGCGCGTGGCGCGTTGATTCCTGCAGGAAGTTCAGCGTGCCGTTCATCCTGTAGGTAGTCCACGGCTCAATTTCGGAGCCGATCAGGAACTCACCGCGGTCGGTCTGCGAGATGTAGACGTGCATCTGCGAGGAGACGATTACCTTGTCGAGCAGCGGCTTGAGCGGCTCGGTTACGAAGGCCTGCAGAATGTGCGTCGTGATCGGCAGCTCGAAGCCGGCCATCTCGGAAAGGATCGAAGACCAGCCAGCGGTTGCGGAGAGAACGGTGCCACCGTTGACTCGTTGGTTACCGTTGACGGTGACGCCGGTAACGCGGTCGCCTTCCTTGTGGATCGCCGTGACTTCGCTGTTGGAGTGGATCTCAGCGCCGCCGCGGTCGGCTCCGCGCGCGTAGCCCCAAACGACTGCGTCGTGGCGGATAATGCCGCCTGGTGGGTGGAAGAGCGCGCCCATGATCGGGTACTCGGCGTCATCGGTCACCTGCATCGCAGGAACCATCCGCTGGACTTCGTCGGCGTCGACGACTGAGGTGTTGATGCCGACGAGCCGGTTTACCTCGGCGCGCTCGTGCATTACGAACATTGCGCGGTCGGTGTGGCCG
>JAEMTR010000135.1 GCA_016462245.1 Solirubrobacteraceae bacterium | reverse complement strand
GGATCGTCTCGACCAGAAGATCAAGCAGCGCCCCCAGATCCTCGCCTTGCGTTTCGGCGTCGAGCGAGGCGGTTCCGGCCTTGGCGTTGGTGTAGACGATCGGGAAGGCGATCTGCTCCTCATCGGCGTCGAGGTCGAGGAAGAGCTCCTCAACTTCGTGCACAACCTCGGCCACGCGGGCGTCGGGGCGGTCGATCTTGTTGACGACGAGAATCACCGGCAGCTTTGCCTCAAGCGCCTTGCGCAGCACGAAACGCGTCTGCGGCAGCGGCCCTTCGCTGGCGTCAACGAGCAGCAGCACGCCGTCAACCATGAAGAGGCCGCGTTCGACCTCGCCACCGAAGTCGGCGTGGCCGGGGGTGTCGATGATGTTCAGCTTCACGCCTTCGTAAGGGATTGAGGCGTTCTTAGCGAGAATCGTGATTCCCTTTTCGCGCTCAAGATCCATCGAATCCATCACGCGGTCGGTTACGGCGGCACCTTTGCGGAAGGCGCCGGACTGCTGCAGCATCGCGTCAACGAGCGTCGTTTTGCCGTGGTCGACGTGCGCGATAATTGCGACGTTACGGATGTCATTGCGTTCAGCCATGGCTAGTTGACCTTGCCTTCGGGACGTCCCGAATGGAAAGGCCGTGTAGTGAGAGTAGTAGGGCTCTAATTGCGCCTCGCTCGCGATAACCAAACCGTTACCTGCGCGCAACCGCGACAGAGCTACTGTTCGCGCCTTATGATGGCTCAAATGGTGAGTAAGAGAACATTTTTCGCGGTTGCTTTGATCAGCGCGCTTGCCGCGCTGCCAGCCGCCAGCGCCAGCGCCGCCAAGGCCCCTGCGCCAATCCAGATCCTCGTCTCTAACGACGACGGAATTAAGGGCGAAGGGATGAGCGCGCTCGTAACTGCGCTGCGCAAGGAGAAGGGGGTCAGCTTGACCGTCGTCGCTCCGCTTACTAACCAGTCCGGGACCGGCGGAAAGACGACGGCCGGTGTTCTGACAACGTCGAAGACGAGCACGCTCGCGGGTTTCCCGGCGATTGCCGTCACCGGCTACCCGGCCGACAGCGTCAACTACGCGCTTGACAATCTGCTGACCGGCAAGAAGAAGCCCAACCTTGTGATTGCCGGCATCAACTTCGGCGCCAACATCGGCCCGTTTGTGCCGATCTCAGGGACCGTTGGCGCTGCTCGCGCTGGCGCCGCTCACGGAATCGCCGCGCTGGCCACAAGCCAAGGGCTTGCGACGCCGATCGGCTGGGCGGCCGGCGTCAAAGAGACGATCGCTTGGCTGCGCGCCAATCGTTCATCGCTGAAGAAGGGTTCGGTTTGGAACCTCAACATTCCGTCGTGCAGCACCGGCAAGGTGCGCGGCTCGGTCAAGGTCAAGTCGAGCTCGTCAACGTTCTACGACTTCGACCCCTTTGGCACAGTTGACTGCAGCGTCAAGACGAGGCCGCTGACGAACGACGTCACGGCCTACTACGCCGGTTTCGCGCCGCTCGTCAACATCGGCCGCTGAGCACCGCCACGAAGCTCGGTTTTACCCCTGGGTGCTGGCTGCAAAGCGGCGGGTGGCCGCCTCTACGCGGTTATACTTCTCGTCTTGGTTTACGCCTCAAGTGCTGATCGTAGGACCCTGTAGCTGACGCCTGTGACCGATGATTCAATAAGCCCCGGCGGCGCTACTGAAGCGAAAGAGCAGCGCCTGCTGCGGCCCGAGATTCAGGCGCTGCGCGCAATCGCCGTCGCGACCGTCGTCATCTTTCACTATTGGCCCGAGCTGATCAGTGGCGGCTACATCGGTGTTGACGTCTTCTTTGCCATCTCCGGCTTCCTGATTACCGCCCATCTGGTGCGCGAAGTGGACCGCAGCGGCCACGTTTCGTTGCCCGGATTCTGGGCTCGGCGGGCGCGGAGAATTTTGCCCGCCGCGCTGCTGGTGCTGCTCTTCTGCGCCGTCGCGACCTACCTGATCGTGCCGCAGAATCTCTGGGAAAACTTCTTCCGCGAGATTCAGGCCAGCACGCTTTACGTCGAGAACTGGTACCTCGCAGGCGAAGCGGTTGACTATCTCGGCGCAGAGAACCGCCCTTCGCCGGTGCAGCATTACTGGTCGCTCTCGGTCGAAGAGCAGTTCTACATCGTTTGGCCGGTGCTGATCCTGATTGCGATGCTCGTCGCCCGCAAAGGGTCAGCGCTACTGCGCCGCCGCTCGATCACGGCGATGCTCGTGCTGCTGACGGCCGTCAGTCTCGCCTACTCGATCTGGGCGACCGCCAACAACCCTGTTGAAGCGTTCTTCATCACGCCAACGCGAGTCTGGGAGTTTGGCGCTGGGGGCGTGCTGGCGATGCTGGCTGCGACCAAGGCGCGGCCGGCGCTGCGCGCGGCTGTCTCCTGGGCTGGAATAGCGATGATCCTCGTCGCCGCCTTCGCCTACAACTCGAAGACTCCCTTCCCTGGCATCGCAGCTGCTCTGCCGATCGCGGGAACGCTGGCTGTGATCTGGGCCGGCAGCCCGGAACTACGCTGGTCGCCGCTGCACTGGATGAAGCTGCGCGCGACGCAGTCGATCGGTGACATCTCCTACGCAATCTATCTCTGGCACTGGCCGCTCTTGATCTTGACTGGATTCCTGCTGCTCGAAAAGCTTGGAACCCCGGTCAAGCTTGTGCTGGTGGCGCTGACGCTGCTGCTGGCGGCAATCTCGAAACGCTTCGTTGAGGACCCGCTGCGCTCCGGGCCGCTGCTGGCTAGCCACAGGCCGCGCCGCAGCTTCGCCTTCGTCCTGGCCGGAATGGGGACGGTGCTGCTGGCCAGTTTCGCTGCATTGGCGGTGCTCAGCGACAAGCAAAGCTCCGATTCGCTGGCGACCGCGCGGCTGCTGGCGAGCGGCGAGCGCTGCCTTGGCGCGGCGGCCCGTGACCCGGAAAACCAGCCCTGCATCAACCCGCGCCTACGGCTGACCGTGTCGCCGTTACCGCTTGATCTCGAAAAGCTCGCCGAGACGACGCTGAAACCGAAACGTTGCCCACGGCCGGTTTCTGGGTACCCGTCGATTTCACGGATCTGTGATTTCGGCGTGCCCAGCGCTCGCGCGAAGGATCACTTGGCAATCATCGGCGACAGTCACTCGCTGCACTGGCGACCGGCACTGAGGGCGGCTGCGAACAAGCGCCGCTGGAACATGCTCTCAACAAGCCTGCTGGGCTGCCCGTTCAACGCAAAGATACAGCGGCGGCGCGGGCTTGATCCAGAGGAGTGCGTCGCCTGGAAACGCGCCATCCCCGGTTGGCTTGCGGGGCAGCCGAAGGTCGACACGCTGATCGTCGCCCAGCTTTCGCAGCCCTACAAAGGGAAGTCGATCTTTGAGCGAGATGTAGCCGGGTATCAGCAGGCGTGGCGCACTCTGCCACCGTCGATCAAAACGATCATCGTGATCCGCGACAACCCGCGGGCCGGCAAGGAGACGGTCGACTGCATCGAGCGGGCGATCGCCGACCGGCGCCCGGCGGGGGAGGCCTGCGCGCTACCGCGCAAGCGCGTGCTGGACGGCTACCCGGACGCTGCTGCGGTTGCCGCGCGCCGATTGAACGACCCAAATGTCGGCGTCGTTGATCTGACTCCCTTCTTCTGCGGTCGCGATCTGTGTTACCCGGTCATCGGTGGGCTGCTCGTTACCTCCGACAAGAGCCACTTCACGCCGAGCTTCAATGGCACGCTGACGCCATACCTGTTGCGCGCGCTGGATCGCGGCGGCTGGCTGACGCGCTGAACGCAGGCAGGTCGCTATCTGGTCGGCTTATTGGCGTAAAGCTGGCTGGTCTTTGTTAGCTTCGAGCGCCGATGTCCTTCTTTCGTTCCCGACCTAGTTGCCGCTCTTCAAGCGGGGC
>JAEMTR010000134.1 GCA_016462245.1 Solirubrobacteraceae bacterium | reverse complement strand
CTAGCCGGTCATTTCGCGCATCTTCGCGCGATTGTGGCGCGCCGCTACGCGGCGAACAGTTCCCGAGCTTGAGCGCATCACGATCGACTCGGTCGAGGCGACGCCACGGCCCTCGTAGCGAACGCCCTGGAGCACGTCTCCGTCGGTCACGCCGGTCGCTGAGAAGAAGCAATCGTCACCGCGGACAAGGTCGTCCTGCGTCAACTGGCGCTCAAGGTCATAGCCGGCGTCGAGCGCGGCCTTGCGCTCACCTTCGTCGCGGGGCCACATCCGGCCGATCAGCGCGCCACCCGTCGCCTTCAGCGCAGCCGCTGAGATCACGCCTTCCGGCGTGCCGCCGACGCCCCAGAGCAGGTCGACCGGTGAGCGGTCGCTAACGGCTAGCAGCGCAGCGCTGACGTCGCCGTCGCTGATTAGCCGCACGCGCGCGCCGGCGCCGCGGATCTTTTCGATCTGTTCCTGATGGCGCTCACGGTCGAGCACGACGACGGTCACGTCGCCGATCTCAATGTTGCGTCGCTCGGCGATCAGCGCGCAAGTTTCAGTTACCGGCCGATCAAGGTCGAGCAGGTCACCGATGTCGCTGGCGCCGGCCATCTTCTCCATGTAGACGCACGGGCCTGGATCGAACATCGTGCCGCGGGGAGATACTGCGATTACAGCCAGAGCGTTCGGCATTCCCTTCGCCGTCAGCGTCGTGCCTTCGAGCGGGTCAACGGCGATATCGACCAGCGGCTCGGAACCGTTGCCTACCTGCTCGCCGTTGTAGAGCATTGGCGCTTCGTCCTTCTCGCCTTCACCAATCACGACGAGGCCATCCATCGAAACCGTTGAGAGCACTTGGCGCATTCCGTCAACAGCGGCTTGATCGGCGGCCAGTTTGTCGCCCATCCCGATCAGCCGTGCGGCCGAGAGCGCTGCGGCCTCGGTAACGCGCACCAGTTCAAGCGCGAGGTTCCTACCGGGTGAGGTATGCGGGTCTGACATAAGTGGTTACAGCTAAATACGAATCGCGACCTTATCGCGGCTGCGGCTGTGGCAGCGTTGCGGCCACTTGGCGCTCCACGTCGCCGGGAAGAGGTTGCGTTCTCGCAACGATCCGGTGCAAAAATCGCTAGCTTTCGCAGTATGGAACCCCTCGTTCATGACGGAACGCTGCACGGCAGCGCTTTCCCACCGATCGCCGACTACGCATTTCTTTCCGACTGCGAGTCAATCTGTCTGATCGCCCCGAGCGGCCGCGTTGAGTGGATGTGTCTGCCAAGAATGGACGGGCCGTCGGTATTCGGCGCGATGCTCGACCGTGACGCAGGAGGCTTCCGCATTTCCCCCGGCGACCAGCGCGTGCCAGCCGGCCGCCGCTATCTGCCGGGAACAATGATCCTGGAGACAACTTGGGCCACGCGCACGGGCTGGGTAGTGGTTCAGGATGTGCTGCTGGTTGGCCCCTGGCACCACGACTCTGAGCGCTCCGAAACGCACCGCCGCTCACCAACCGACACCGACGCCGACCACGTTCTGCTGAGAACTATGCGCTGCATCAACGGCCACGTCGAAATGCAGATGGAATGCGAACCAAAGCTCGAGTACGGCCGCATTCCAGTCCAGTGGGAGTACGCCAGCGACGGTTACGGCGTAGGCGTTGCCTCGGCTGAGGGCGAGGATTTGAAACTGACGCTGACGACCGACCTACGGCTCGGCTTCGAAGGTGGCCGCGCCCGCGCCCGCACAACTCTGCACGAGGGCGACACGGCCTTCGTGGCACTGAGTTGGACCGAACATGAGGCACCGGCAAGCTTCGACGAGGCCTACCGCCGTCTTACATTCACGGCCGACTTCTGGCACGACTGGCTGGCACACGGTGAATTCCCCGACCACCCATGGCGAACCTACCTGCAGCGCAGCGCGCTGACGCTAAAGGGGCTGACCTACGCCCCGACCGGCGCAATGGTCGCGGCCGCAACAACATCGCTGCCGGAGACGCCGGGCGGCGAGCGCAACTGGGATTACCGCTACTCGTGGATTCGCGACTCAACCTTCATGCTCTGGGGGCTTTACTCGCTCGGCTTCGCTCAGGAGGCAGGCGACTACTACTACTTCATTGAGGATCTCGTCGCCGGTGACCGCGACCTCCAAGTCCTCTACGGAATCGGCGGTGAGCGAGAGCTTGAGGAGAGCACGCTCGACTACCTCGACGGCTACGAGGATTCAAAGCCTGTCCGGATTGGCAACGGCGCCTACAACCAGAAGCAGCATGACGTTTGGGGCGCGCTGCTCGATTCGATCTACATCCACACCAAGAACCGTGATCAGCTGAGCGACTCGGCTTGGCCGATCATCGTCAACCAAGTTGAGCGCGCGATCGAAAACTGGAAAGAGCCGGATCGCGGCATCTGGGAGGTGCGCGGCGAGCCGCAGCATTTCGTCTCATCAAAGGTTTTCTGCTGGGTTGCCTGCGACCGCGGCGTGCGCCTCGCCGAGCTGCGCAACGACCGCGAGCGCGTAGAGCGCTGGGAGGCCGCCGCGAACGAGATCCGCGAGGACATCCTCGCCAACGGCATCGACCCTGAGAAGAACCGCTTTGTCCAGGCCTACGGCTCAACCGCGCTCGACGCGGCGCTGCTGCTGGTGGCGCTGTTCCGCTTCCTGCCGGCCGATGATGAGCGAATTCGCAACACCGTGCTGGGGATCGCCGACGAGCTGAGCGAAGACGGCTTTGTGCTTCGCTACCGCGTCGACGAAACCGATGACGGCCTCAGCGGCGAGGAGGGCACGTTCACGATCTGCTCGTTCTGGATGGTTTCAGCGCTGGTTGAGATCGGCGAGCTCGACCGCGCCCGCGAGCTTTGCGAGAAGCTGCTCTCGTTCTCAAGTTCGCTCTCTCTATATGCCGAGGAGCTCGACGCCAAGACCGGCCGTCACCTCGGCAACTTCCCTCAGGCCTTCACGCACCTGGCCCTGATCAACGCCGTGATGAAGCTGATCAGCGCCGAAGAGGCGATCAGCGCTGCCAACGAAGAGCTAGACGCCGAGCGCCCGCTAGAACAGATCACCGGCGATATGCCAGCCGTTCAGCTGGACACCGAGAACCACGGATGAGCCAGTTCAAAGTGCAGCACTGCGACGACGCCGAAGAGGCCTCGCAGCTAACGGCGGCAACGATCACGAAGATGATTGAAGAGGCGATCAGCGCTCGAGGCGAAGCCCACTTCGCCTGCTCAGGCGGCAACACGCCAGACCGTACCTACGAGATTCTCAGCGATTTACTAGGCAACGGCGATGGAGTTCACCTCTGGCTGGCAGACGAGCGATGTGTTGGCCCCGAAGATCCACAGGCCAACTCGCTGCTGCTGCAGCAGACGCTGAAACTGCCAGGAGCGACGCTTCACCGCGTCAAAGGCGAGCTAGGCCCGGGCGCCGCCGCCAGCGACTACTGCGAACAGCTCGGCGATACGCAGCTCGACGTCGTACTGCTGGGCCTTGGCCCCGACGGCCACACGGCCTCTCTCTTCCCCGGCCACCCGGAGCTTGAGATGACCGGCGCGCGGGCGATCCCGGTAGTCAATTCACCGAAGCCGCCGCCGGAGCGCGTGAGCCTTTCGCTGCCGACGCTCTCCGAGATCACAGACATAGTTCTGCTCGTCACCGGCGCCGGCAAGGCAGACGCCTTGACCTTGACGCTCGGCGACCCCGGGCCGCAGGCCCCCGCCTCGCTACTGCCAGCAGACCGCATGACGCTGATCGCTGACGCTGCGGCTCTCGGCGAAAGCTAGGCACTGCTGCAGCGGAGCTGGACCGGCAGCGAGAGGCGCTTTCCCTCCCGCTGCCAAATCCAATCCTCTAGCTGATCCGTTCGATGATCATCGCTTCGCCCTGACCTTGGGCGACGCACATCG
>JAEMTR010000016.1:11369-15486 GCA_016462245.1 Solirubrobacteraceae bacterium | reverse complement strand
CCGTTGGCGTCTGCCACTTCGACCGTCGCATCGGTCGAGCCGTCGTCAATGATCAGCCACTCGACGTCGGTGATCCCGTCAACCTCGCGCGGGAGGTCGGCAAGCGTCGCGGGGAGAGTCGCCTCTTCGTTGAGGCAGGGGATCTGAATGATCAGCTTCATCGCCGCCCAATCGTACGGGTCTGGTGCAATTGGGGCTGAAAGGGGCCGACCAGTTAGCGGTGCCCGTCATCCGGCTGCGTAGTATCCCTGCCGGTTGCGCGTTAATTGACCACGCTCGACCGACTGCCTTCTGTGACTACAGCCCCATCTTCGGCCAACTTCATTTCACGCGCCCTATCGCTGCCGTGGCCGATGATCCTGCTCGGCGTGCTGATTGCCATCGTTGCGGCGGGGACGATCGTCTTCCCGACCTACACCGCGTATGACGCGACCTACTCGCTGCTCTGGGGGCGCGAGATCCTTGATGGGCAGCTGCCGGTTTTCACCACCTACCGGTCCCCAACCGAGCACCCCTTGGGTTTGGTCTTCGGCGTCTTCTTCGCCGCCTTCGGTCGCGCCGGCGATCGTTTGATGCTGCTCGCCACGATGGGCAGCTTCGTCCTGATGGTCGTCGCCCTCTATCAGCTTGCACGCAACTCGTTCACGGTTCTGGTTGGCCTCGCCGCAGCAGCGCTTCTCTGTACGCGCTTCGATTTTCCATTCCTCGCGGCGCGCGCGTACATCGACATTCCCTACCTCGCGCTGCTGCTCTGGGCGGCCGCGCTCGAGGTTGCAAAGCCGCGCCGAGGAGCGCTTGTTTTCTGGCTGCTGGCGCTGGCCGGGCTGCTGAGGCCGGAGGCTTGGATCATTGCCGGGATCTATTGGCTTTGGCTCTTCCCCGGGCTCTCTTGGCGTAGGCGGGTCGAATTCGCGATGCTCGTCGCCGCCGCGCCACTGATCTGGTCTGGGGTTGACTACATCGTTACTGGCGACCCGTTCTTCTCCCAGACGCATACGACGGATTGGACGGCGGCGAACGGCCGCAACAAGTCGGCTGGCGCGGTTCCGGGAGACACGGTGCTCTTCCTCAGTCAACTGCTGAAGCTCCCGGTTATGGTCGCCGGACTTGTCGGCATTGGTCTTGCCAGCTGGCTCGTGCCTCAGCGCGTGCGAGTGCCGCTGGCGCTCTTTCTGATCGGCGTGTTCACATTCGTCCTGCTGGCGCTGGGGCAATTCTCGGTGATTAGCCGCTACCTGCTGCTGCCAGCGATGATGCTGATGATCTTTGCTGCTTTTCTCGTCGCCGGCTTCACGGTTATCAAGCCGGGCCGCGTCCACAAATACTGGGCGATCAGCGCGGCGGTAGCGGTCGCCGCGCTGATCGTTTGGACGGTTCTCCGAGTCAACGTTGTCGTGCTCACGTCGGAGCTGAAGTTCCGCGGTGATTCGGTGCAAGCGTTGACCAGCCTGCTCGACCGTCCGGATGTGCGCGCCGCTGCGAAGTGCGGGCCGGTACTGACCAGCAACCATCGCCTCGTGCCCGGCGTGCGTTGGATTATGGATCTGCCGAGCGATCAAGTGATAGCGCGTAGCGACGTGCCGCAAGCGGCAAAGGTGAAGTCCGGAATAGTTGTGCTCGCGGCTGGTCGCGCCGTCCTGCTGCGCGGCGGTCTCGATCCTGAAAATCCTACTGCCGAAGACACATTGCGAAATCTTCCACCAGAGGGCTACCGGCCGGTCGCCGCCAACGAGCTCTATTCGGTGTACGCCCGTTGTCGCTGAGCGCGGCGGTGTACGCCTATCCTGATTAGCTAATGGAAAGTTCCGTTTCGACACGCGATCAGCAGTTGCTCGAGAGGGCGATTGAGCTCGGCCGCAACGGCCTCGGCAGCGTCAGCCCAAACCCACAGGTCGGGGCGGTTGTCGCGCGCGACGGGGAGGTGCTCGGCGAGGGCTGGCACGAGCGCTGCGGCGAAGCTCACGCCGAGGTAAACGCGATTGCTGACTGCGGCGGGGCCGATCTAACAGGAGCGACGCTCTACGTTTCGCTGGAGCCGTGCTGCCACGAAGGCAGGCAGCCAGCGTGCACCGACGCGATCACCGCGGCTGGGATCGCGCGCGTCGTCGTAGCGAGCGATGATCCGACCGAGAAGGCGAGCGGGAGGGGGCTTGGAATCTTGCGCGACGAAGGGGTCGAAGTTGAGCTCGCTAGCGGCGACTTGGCCGCGACAGCGCGGCTTGAGAACCAAGCGTTTCGTAAGCACGCTCGCACCGGTAAACCCTGGGTCCTATTTAAATCGGCGATGAGTATCGATGGCAAGGTCGCGACCAGCGAAGGCGACTCGCAGTGGATCTCAGACGCCAGTAGCCGCGAGCTAGTACACGTCTGGCGCGCTGAGGTTGATGCGGTCGCGGTCGGCATTGGGACGGCGATGGCCGATGACCCGCAGCTGACGGTGCGCACGCCCGGGGCTGAGAGGCAGCCGCGCAGAATCGTCTTTGACTCCGATGCTCGGCTGGCGCTCGATTCGCAATTGGTCTCGCAGGCGCCCGAGGTTGAGCTAATAGTTGTTGTCTCGCGCGCCGCGCCGCGCAGCGCGATCGAGGCGCTGGAGTCTGCCGGCGCCGAAGTAGTCGTTGTCAGCGGTGAGAACGAGCCGCTGAGAGTTAGCGATGCGCTCAGCCAGCTTGGCAAGCTCGACCCGCCGGTCACCTCGTTGCTGCTCGAAGGCGGACCGCACCTAGCCGGCGCCTTCTTTGACGCAGGCGAGATCGACGAGATTCGGCTCTTCATCGCGCCACTTGTGCTCGGCGGGGCAAACGCCCGCGATCCGCTCGAAGGGATGGGGGCGACGATGATCGCTGACGCCACCCGCGCGCTCTCTCTGACGACCGAGATCGTCGCTGACGACGTCCTGCTGACAGCCAGACTGCGAGAGTGGTAGCAATGTTTACGGGACTAATCGAAGATCTTGGTGAGCTCGCGGAGCTCGAGAGCAACGAGCTTGGCGCACGCCTGACGATCCGCAGCGTGCTCGCCGCGCAGCTCTCGGAGGGCGACTCGGTCGCCGTCAACGGCGTCTGCCTAACAGCGACAGAGATCGACGCCGAGAGTTTCTCGGCCGATGCAATGAACGAGACCCTCAGCCGCAGCTCGCTCGGTGACGCCGAGCCAGGTTCTGCGCTCAACCTCGAGCTACCAGTTCGAGCCAACGGGCACCTTGGCGGGCACATCGTCCAAGGTCATGTCGATGGCGTCGGCTCGATCGCGGCGACGTGTGAGGATGGGATCGCGCTCGTCGTGACGGTCGCAGCCGCCCCGGAGCTGCTGCGCTACGTCGCTGAGAAAGGTTCGATCGCCGTTGACGGCGTTTCGTTGACCGTTGCTCGCGTCGATGATCAGGGCTTCGACGTCTGGCTGATCCCTGAGACAACGCGGCGCACCAACCTGGGCGGCGCTGCGCTGGGTCGTACAGTCAACCTTGAAGTCGACATCCTCGCCAAGTACGTCGAACGGCTTCTTCCGCCAAACAAATGACAAATTCCGCTGAAACCGATTACCGCTTCGCGACCGTAGACGAAGCGCTGGCCGACATTGCCGCCGGCAAAATGGTCGTCGTCATCGATGATGAGGACCGCGAGAATGAGGGCGATCTTTTGATGGCCGCTGAGCACGTCACGCCGGAGGCGATCAACTTCATGGCCAAGCACGCGCGTGGATGGATCTGCCTCGCGCTCACGCCGGAGCGCTGCGCGGAGCTCGACCTTGAGCTGATGACGGCCAAGAACGAGACGCCATATGAGACGCCATTCACGGTCACGATCGAGGCCCGTGAGGGCGTGACGACTGGTATCAGCGCCGCCGACCGTGCGCAGACGATCCGCGTTGCGAGCGATCCAGCCAACGGCCCTGAGGCGATCGTCAAGGGCGGCCACGTAAACCCGCTGAAGGCAAAGCCAGGCGGCGTCCTCGAGCGCACCGGCCACACCGAAGCGAGCGTTGACCTAGCTCGACTAGCCGGCTGCACGCCGGCCGGTGTGATCTGCGAAATCATGAACGACGACGGCTCGATGGCGCGCGTCGATGACCTCAAGACTTACTGCGAACTTCACAATCTGAAGATGCTGACGATCGC
>JAEMTR010000016.1:0-11359 GCA_016462245.1 Solirubrobacteraceae bacterium | reverse complement strand
AGCTCGTTGAGCGCGTCGTGTCGACGACGATGCCAACCACTTTTGGCGACTTCACCGTCGTCGGCTATCGCTCGCTTGTTGATGACAAGCACCACGTAGCGCTCGTAAAGGGCGAGGTCGAGGGCAAGCAGGATGTGATCGTTCGCGTCCACTCCGAGTGTTTGACCGGCGACGTCTTCCATTCGCTGCGTTGCGATTGCGGCGAGCAGCTGGCCGCAGCACTCGCCGTGATCGAGGAGGAAGGGCAGGGAGTCCTGCTCTACCTCGCTCAGGAGGGCCGTGGGATTGGGCTACTTAACAAGCTGAAGGCCTACAAGCTTCAGGAGGAGGGCTACGACACCGTCGATGCCAACCTCAAGCTCGGCCTCCCTGCCGATCTTCGCGACTACGGCATTGGCGCCCAGATCCTCGTTGACCTGGGCCTCAGTTCAATCCGCATCCTGACCAACAACCCGAAGAAGATCCATGGCCTAGAGGGTTACGGCCTGTCAATCAGCGAGCAACTACCAATCGAACCTGCTTCGAACGCTCACAACGAGGATTACCTCGAAACGAAACGGCGGCGGATGGGCCACACGCTCCATCACCAGGGGCTCAATCTCGACGAGGAGATGATTCACGCCGAGCGCGAGCAGGACAGGGCCGCGAAGGAAGCCGGCGATGAGTGAGCGCTACGCAATTGTCTGCGCTCAGTTTTATCCCGAATTGGCAGAGCGTCTGACCGCGAGCGCGCAGGCCGCGTTTGCCGAGGCTGGTTGCGACGCAGCTGAGTGCTTCGAAGTTCCAGGAGCCTTCGAGCTGCCGGCAGCGGCAAAGTTTTGCGCTCAGTCGGGCCGCTTTGCTGGAGTTGCCTGCCTTGGAGCCGTGATCCGTGGTGAGACCGACCATTACGAGTACGTTTGCGCCGAATCCGCGCGTGGAATTCAGGACGCGGCGCTGGCTACAGGCGTGCCATGTTCATTTGGCGTTCTTACCGTCGACACGCTCGAGCAGGCACTTGAGCGCTCCGGTGGCGGAGTCCGCGACGCTGGCCGCAATGCCGCCAATGCATTGCTGGCATTGCAGCGCGTCCGTGCGCAGCTCGACTCTGATTAGCGGGCGCGACTCTGAACCTGCCAGCTGACCGCTACACTGCGCAGCGCAATGGCCAAGGTATGTTTCAGCTGCAGCAAAGGACCGGCGTTCGGCAATAACCGAAGCCACTCGATGGTCGCAACGCGCCGTCGTTTTAACCCCAACCTGCAGAAAGTACGGATCGTCGTCAACGGTGCTCCGCGCCGCGAATACGTCTGTACGCGCTGCCTCAAGGCCGACAAGGTCCAGAAGGCTCTGTAAGCTTCTCGGCGCAGTGCCGCAATCGAATTCCAGCGCCAGCTTGCTGCGCTTTCGCGCAATCCTTGGCGGCGCATTGATTGCGCTTGAGGAGCGGCGCTCTGAAATCAACGACCTCAACGTCTTCCCGGTTGCCGACGGCGATACCGGCGACAACATGGTGCTGACGATTGAGGGCTGCCTCGCTGAGCTTGATCGCCTAGCCGACGAGTCAGGAGAGCGGTCGCTCGATGAGATCGGCCGCGAGGAGATCGTTGATCTTGTGGCGCGCGCCGCGCTGCTCAGCGCTAGGGGCAACAGTGGCGTGATTCTTTCGCAACTAATCCGCGGCGCCGCCGAGGAACTGATCTCGAGGCCTGGGGTGCTGGTCGACCCGGTGCTGATAGCGCTCGCGATGCAGCGCGCCTCTGAGCGCGCCTACGCCTCAGTTCGTGAGCCCGCCGAGGGGACGATTTTGACCGTGATGGCCGACATGGCGACGGCAGTCACGGCTGAGCTCGAAGGGCTTGAGCCAATGCCGGCAGATGCGCCGCCGCAGGAGCAGAACGCGCGGATCGCCGATCTGCTCGAGGTTGCGGTTATCGCTGGTGAGGCGTCGGTCCGCCGAGGCCCGGAGCTGCTTCCCGTTCTCAAAGCAGCGGGCGTCGTCGACTCCGGCGGTTACGGCGTCGTCGTGCTGTTCGCCGGCTGCGTAACGGCCTTGCGCGGCGAGCAAGGCCTTTCGATCGAGAGGCATGCCGCGCCGGCTCGCTCCAGCGAGCCTCAGCACGAGTCGTCAACCTTCCGCTTCTGCACCAACTTTGCGGTCAGCGCAAGTGGAGCCGAGCGGCTTGAGGATTGCGACCATTACATCGCTCTGCTCGAGCAGCTTGGCGATTCGGTACTTGTTGTCGGCGATCAGGCCACGCTGCGGGTTCACGTCCACACAGACGAACCGGAAGCAGCAACTGCGCTCTTTGAGGTTGCCGGCCAGGTCTCAAGGCTCGACGTTGCCGATATGTCGGCGCAGATCGCCGACCGCGATCAACGGCTGACCGGCGAAGCACCAGCGCACGCGCGCTGCGGCACGCTGGCGATTGTCGCTGGCCAGGGGATCGCGGACCTTTATCGCTCGCTAGGCGCTCACGTGCTTGACGGCGGCGAGACGCTCAACCCTTCGACCTACGAAATCCTCGCCGGTATCCACTCCGTTGCGGCCGATGAGGTGGTAGTGCTGCCAAACAGCCGCAACGTCTTTATGGCCGCCCAGGCGGCGGCAGAGATGTCGGAGCGGGTCGTCTGGGTTGCGCATTCGAGCGAGATGCAGGCCGGGCTCGCTGCGCTTGTCGCCGCGCGCCCCGATCTCTCGGCGGCCGAGAACGTCGCTGAGCTCGACAAGATTTTGGAGCACGTCCGCAGTGGCAGCGTGGCGCGCGCCGCGCGCGCCGATCGAGAAGGGCGCTTTGACGAGGGGGAAGCGGTTGGTTATGTCGGCGATGAGCTGATCGCTTGGGGCGAGCCCGCTGCGACCCTAAAACTCGTGATCGAAGCCTTGAGTCCAGGTACTGAACTGCTGACGGTGATTGCGGGAGATGGGGCGCCAATAGACGCTGGTGGGGTTGAGCAGTTGGTCGCTGGGGAGATTGAACTTGAGCATCACGAAGGTGGCCAACCGAGCCGCTGGTGGCTGTTGTCCGCTGAGTAGTCGACGATTAGGCGGTGGATTACACGCCTCGCGGACTTGGCGACGGCGCTCCGATTAGCGATGATCAGCTGATCGGTGCCCCGCTGCGCTGGCCTTCGGAGAAGGCGCTCGCTGAGCGCCCGTCGTTTGGTGGCCGCAAGGCAGATGAAGGGGCAGAGCACCTTGGCCTAACAACCGTGGGAGCGCTGCTGGAGCACCTTCCGCGCGATCGCCGTGAAGCGCGCACGGTGGCAACCTTGGTCGCCGGCGAGCAGGCAACCGTTGTAGTTGAGGTTCGCTCGATCAGCTCGCGGCCGGTTCGCCGGCGTGGAATGCGGCCGCTCGTCGAAGCGCTCGTCTTCGACGAGACAGGCCCGCTCCAAGTCACATTCTTCAATCAGCCCTGGTTGGTGAAGAAGTACCCGGCCGGAACTCGGCTCGTCCTGCACGGAACCTACGAGGCGCGTAATCGCTTTCGCGTTAGCTCGCACGCACCGACTGCCGACGAGATCGGCGCCGGAGACGAGGTCGCGCATTACCCGGCCGCGGAGGGGCTCTCGTCAACGCAGATCCTCGCCATCGTCCGCGAGCACCTCGGAGCGGCACGCTTGGCCCCCGATCCGCTTCCGGGGAGGCTACGGGCGCGGCATCGCCTGCCTGACATGCCCTCGGCGCTGCTCGCCGGCCACGCCGGGCAGCTTGAGCCAGCGCGCCAGCGGCTCGCCTTCGATGAGCTGCTTTATGTGCAGCTCGATCTGTTGCGCCGCCGCGCGCGCCGCGCCGAAGAGGTTAAAGCGCCGCAGCTGCCGCAGACAGATGGGGGAGGGGCTTCCAGTCTTGTCGACGATTGGATTGAGCAGCAGTTGCCGTTTGAGCTGACCGGCGACCAGCAGAGAGCTGTCGGCGTGGTCCTCGGCGATATCGCCCGTGGCCACCCAATGCAGCGTCTCTTAATGGGAGAGGTCGGCTCCGGCAAAACGGTCGTTGCCCTAGCGGCGATGCTGCGTGCGGTAGAGAACGGTTTTCAGGCGGCGCTGATGGCGCCGACCGAGACGCTCGCCAACCAGCACTTCGCGACATTGCAGGAACTGATGCCTGGCCAAGCAGTGCCGATCGCGCTTCTGACCGGCTCAACTCCGGCCGCGCGGCGGCGCGATCTGCTCGGCAAGCTCGCTTCCGGGCAGCTTTCAATCGTCGTCGGTACGCACGCCCTGATCGAGGATGACGTTCTGTTCGACAGGCTCGCCGTTGTCGTCGTTGACGAGCAACACCGCTTCGGGGTGCGCCAGCGGACGGCGCTCGACGCGAAAGCCGCAGGGCCAGCCGGTACCGCCGCTCCACACGTGCTGCACATGACGGCGACGCCGATCCCACGGACGCTGGCGCTGCTCGGCTATGGCGATCTCGATGTGACCGAGCTGCGCGAACTGCCGCAAGGGCGTGAGCCGATCGCGACCCATCTAGCCTCAGGCGAGCGCGATCGCGCGCGGGCTTATGAGCGGATTCGCGAGGAGCTGCGCGCCGGCCGCCAGGCTTACGTTGTCTGCCCGCTGGTTGAGGAGTCCGATGCGCTTGCGGCGCGGGCTGCTAGCGCCGAGTTCGAACGGCTCAGCGTCGAAGAGTTTGAGGACTTCAACGTCGCGCTGATCCACGGGCAGATGCCCTCCGCGCAGAAGGCCGAAGCGATGCGAAGCTTCAAAGCCGGCGAGGCTGACGTGCTCGTCGCTACGACCGTGATCGAGGTCGGCGTTGATGTTCCAAACGCGACCGTGATGTTGATCGAGAACGCCGAGCGTTACGGGCTCTCGCAGCTCCACCAGCTGCGCGGGCGGATCGGTCGAGGCGAACACGCCTCGGTCTGCATCTGCTTTGGACCGAAGGAATCAGAGCGGCTGGCAGCCTTCTCGAGCTGGAACGATGGCTTCAAGCTGGCTGAAGTTGACCTCCAGATCCGTGGCGAAGGCGAGCTGACCGGCACTCGTCAGTCGGGGATGGCGGCCTTCAGGTTCGCTTCGATGCCGGAGGACGGCGAGCTGCTGGAGCGGGCCCGGCTTAGCGCAAGAGAGATTCTCGAGGCCGACCCAGAGCTGCAGCTGCCTGAGCACGTGCCGCTGCGCGAGGCGTTGGAGCGGGCGAGAGGGTCGCTGCTGGCGACCGCGATTCCCGCCTGATGCGAGTAGTCGCTGGATCGCTTGGTGGTCGCAAGCTTCAGTCGCCGAGCAGCTCGGTTACGCGCCCAACCAGCGACCGCGTCCGCGAATCGCTCTTCGCTTTACTTGGCCCGGTCGACGGGCTCGACGTGCTCGACCTTTTTGCTGGCTCAGGCGCGCTGGCGATCGAAGCGCTCTCGCGCGGAGCGGCCAGCGCTGTCTTAGTCGAGCGCGATCGTGGCGCGGCGAAGGTAATCACTGCCAATCTCGAGGCGCTCAACCTTCTCGAGCCGCAGGCACGGCTGATCGAGGGCAGCGCACAGAAAGCGCTCGAGCAGGCAGCGAAGGCCGCTGAGACATACGATCTACTCTTCTTAGACCCTCCATACCGCCAGCCTGCGATGCTTGGCGATGACGCTGCGAAACTGATCGGCTCGATTCTCGCTCCAGATGCGAGAGTGGTAACCGAGAGCGACCGGCGTCAACCGTTTGAACTCGCGATACCAATGATCGATGAACGCCGCTACGGCGACACCCTGATACGAATCCACCAACAATGACCAACTCGAAGAAGATCGCAGTCTGCCCCGGTTCATACGACCCGATCACTCGCGGCCACGTTGACGTGATCGCGCGAGCCGCTGAAATCTTCGACGAAGTTGTAGTCGCCGTCGTAAACCACCCGATCCGAAAGGGCTCGACGCTTTTCTCTGTCGACGAGCGAATCGAGTTCATCGAGGACGCCACCGCCGACCTTCCGAACGTTCGCGCCGCTTCGTTTGACACGCTAATCGTCGACTTCGCCCGTGAGATCGGCGCGAAGACGATCGTCAAGGGCCTAAGGGCTATCTCCGACTTCGAATACGAAACAGAAATGAACCAACTAAACCGCCAGCAGGCTCCCGATGTAGAGTCGCTCTACATGATGGCCAGCCCGCAGTTCAGCTTCATTAGCTCAAGTGGTATTAAGGAGTTGGCGGTCTTTGGCGGAACAATCGACGAACTGGTCACACCAAAAGTTGCAGCCCGACTGAAGGAAGAACTCGCTCGCTAGCGAAAGGCACCGTGCTATGGACGTTCTCGTACTAATCGACAAACTTGATGATCTGATCCACAACGCCAAGCCGGTGCCGCTCACCGACCAGGTTCGCGTGGACAAAGAGGAGATCTACGACATCCTCGATCAGATGCGCGCCACGATCCCGGAAGAGATCAAACAGGCCCGTTGGATCGTCAAGGAGCGCCAAGAGATGCTGGCCGAAGCGAAGCGTGAAGCAGAGCGCGTGATCAAGGAAGGTCACGAGAAGCAGACGCAGCTAATCGCCAGCGAGGCCGTAACGCGCGAAGCTGAGCGCGGCGCCGACGACATCTTGGAAGAGGCGAAGGTCCGCGAGCGCGAGATCCGCCTTGGCGCAGAGGATTACGCCGACGAGATTCTCGGCACGCTCGAAACCAACCTTTCGAAGTTCATCTCAGCCGTGCAGCGTGGTCGTGATCGCCTTGCAGGCGCCGACGACGATGACGCCGGCGACAGCCGCTAACCGCGCTTAGTCCGCGTTTTCTTCGTCCTCGTCGGCGGTGCGCGTCAGTTCGCGAATCGCGTCGAGCTGCTCGCGAACTCGGCTGGCCATGTCGTCTACCGAACTTGCACTGGTGTCAATCTGAGTTTTGGCGCTCGTCAGAGAGGCCTTGATCTTCTTCACCGATGCGAGTATCTCGATCGCCTTCTCGGTGGCTTCGGTAACCGCTGCCACGTCGATATCGCCGGTTTCCGCGCGGCCCATCAATAAGCGCGCCCGCGCCAAGGCGTAGCCGGTTTCCAGTACCAGCGTCGAATCGGCATCGGGGTCGTAAGTAATTACGAGCTTGTCGCCGTGGATCTCCTCCAGTACGCGCGTGTTGGCTGGAACTTGGGGATCGGTCGGAACTACGAGCACGGCGTAGCCTGCGCTGCGTTGTTCGCGGGCGCTATCGAGCGTCGCGATCATCTTGCTTCGGGGAAAGTCTTTTACGTTCTTCGCTTCAAAGGTGATGCGGCCGCGGGCCGGGCCGCTCTGGGCTTCAATCTCGACGACTACGTCGCCCTTCTTACCGCCGCCCTCGGTCTTCTCTCCGACCGCCTCGGCGCTGTCGCCGCGGCCTTGCGCGATCGCCGCGATTGCCTCCGCGACCTGCTCTTCGTAGCTACGTCCCTTGGCCGTGCCGCGTGCCTCGGCTTCGGCGAGCTTTTCGGCGCCGTCGGCTTCGGCCTCGGAGCCGGCGATCGTCTTCTGCATCTCGGTGATCGTGCGGTTCATCTCGAGTAACTGCTTGGCCTGCTGCTCGGAGGCCTGCTTGATGATCTCTGTCGTCAGCTTCTGGAACTGGTTCAGCGGATTGCTCTCGTCGTCGGCTGTGAACTGCTTCGTCAGCGCTTCGCGGTGCGTGCGCAGCATCTCCTCAACCAGCGCCTTGACCTGGTTCTGGACGGCGCTGCTGGAGTTCTCGCCGAAGTGTTGGTCGAGCAGCTTTGGCAGCAGCCCAGCGTCGGCGTCGAAGGTCGCGTCGATCTGCGTCTTGAAGCCCTCCGTGACCTTCTGCGCGCTTTCGTTGAACTGGGCTTCAACTTCGTGCGCCTGTCGTTCAAACTCGGCTTTGACGAATTCGGTGTCGGAAGCGGTCTGCTCGCGCTGGAGGATTCGTGCGCCGATTTCAATTGCCTGACTTACAAGCGCATCGAGGCTCTCGCCGGCCGCCTCGCGTTCGCGCGCCAGCGTAATTGTCGCTTCGTCGTCGACGGTGAGGCCGTCAATCAGCAGCTGATCGCCTAGCAGTCTCACCTGCTCGGCCGTGATTGGAGTGATTGGTTCCACCGACATCTAAGTTGCACCGTACGCGCCGCTTCTGACAGATCGCACAGCACTTTGCAGCGCGAGTCTGCCGGAGCCTTGCCCTCGGTAGGCTAGACAGAATGCGCGCGAAGATCGACGAGGCGGCTTTTGTCGCGCGAACCTTTGCTCGGGCGGGAATGGTTAAGCCGGAGAATCCGTTGCTGCTGATCAAGTCGCTTGACGTGCTGCGTCGCTGGGGAACTTCGATCGCTGGCGGCTACGCCAGCGCAGCGGTTCGCAGTCCGAACGCCACGGCGCTGATTGACGACGCTGGCTCGCTGAGCTACCGCGAGCTCGATCAGCGGGCGAACGCGCTGGCACGCGGGCTCTCTGCCGCCGGCGTGGGGCCGGGCGACGGGATCGCCGTGCTTTGCCGCAACCACCGTTACTTCGTCGAGGTGACTGTCGCCGCCGACCGGATCGGCGCTGATCTGATCTTCCTCAACACAATGTTCGCCGCGCCGCAGGTCAGCGAGGTCTGCGAGCACGAGCGCCCGATTGCGATCGTCTACGACGAGGAGTTCAGCGAAACGGTTGCCGCCGCCAGCGTAGGGCGGACTGCGATGATCGCCTGGACAGACGGCGCCGGCAGCTCGCCGCAGCGGACGCTTGACCAGTTGCGCGCCGGCCAGTCAACCGATCCGCTCGATCCGCCGCCTTCGCCAGGGCGGATCATCATCCTCACTAGCGGCACGACCGGCACTCCAAAGGGAGCGCAGCGCGAGCAGCCCAGCTCGCTTGCCCCAGCGGCCTCGCTACTCGACGTGATTCCGCTCCGAGCCCGCGGCGTCACGTTGATCGCCCCGCCGCTCTTCCACTCTTGGGGGATGGCCCACTTTTCGCTCGCGCTGATGCTCGGTTCGACGATCGTCTTGCAGCGCGATTTTGATCCGAAGCAGTCGCTGCTCGCCGCTGCGCGCCACGGAGCGGGCGCATTGGTCGTCGTCCCGGTGATGCTGGCGCGAATGGTCGATCTACCGGCCGATGCGCTCGTCGGGGTTGATCTCTCGCGGCTGAAAGTGATCGCCGCCAGCGGCAGCGCGCTGCCTGGCGAACTTGCGCTGCGCGCGATGGATCGTTTCGGCGACACGCTTTACAACCTCTACGGCTCAACCGAGGTTGCTTGGGCGACGGTCGCCGGCCCTGCCGATCTGCGCGCCGCGCCCGGCACCGCAGGCCGACCGCCACGGGGGACGGTCGTGAGCCTCTTTGACGATCGGGATCTGCCGGTCACTGAGGTTGGCGTGACGGCTCGAATCTTCGTCGGCAACGGGCTCGGCTTCGAGGGTTACACCGGCGGTCAGACCAAGCAGCAGATCGCGGGCTTGATGTCGGCCGGTGACGTAGGCCATTTCGACGCCGAAGGGCGGCTCTTCATCGACGGCCGCGACGACGAGATGATCGTCTCCGGCGGCGAGAACGTTTTTCCGCGTGAGGTCGAGGATCTGCTCTCAGACCACCCAGGCGTCTCTGAAGCGGCCGTGATCGGGGTCGTTGACGCTGAGTGGGGTCAGCGGCTGCGCGCCTTCGTCGTAATCAGCGGCGAATCGGGCCCAGACGAGGCAGTGCTTCAGGAGCTAGTGCGGGCTCAGCTTGCTCGTTACAAGGTGCCTCGCGAAGTTTTATTCATCGACGAACTACCGCGTAATGCCACCGGCAAGGTGCTGCGCCTTGAACTCGGCGGCAACTAAAACGCAGCGCTTCGTTCCAGCGACGCACTAATCTGCAGCCGATGGCAAGCGACTCAGAGAGCTTTGATCTAACGATCCTCGGGCTTAGCGCCGGCGACGGCAAACGGCTTGAGCTAGAGGCCGAGCTGGGCGAGTTCGAGTTCGCCGGAGAGCCTTACCGGCCGCAGCCGCAGCCCTGCCCGGTTGTTGTTGACGTAACGCGGATGAACGGTGACGGTTGGGCGCTCAAGTTGGCCTTCGCGACGACGATGCGCGGAACCTGTATGCGTTGCCTTGGCCCGGCTGAACGGAAGATCACGGTCGAAGTGCGTGAGGTAGACCAGGTTGATGGAGGCGAGGAGCTCGACAGCCCGTACGTCAACGGTTCGGTCCTTAGTCTCGACCGCTGGGCGCACGACTCTCTGGCGCTCGCGCTGCCTACCCAAGTGATCTGTCAGCCTCAGTGCCTTGGTCTATGCCCAACCTGTGGGATCGATTTGAATGCCGATCCGAGCCACGAGCACGAGGCCGATAAGGATCCGCGCTGGTCGAAATTGGACGAGCTGAAGTTCGACTGAACGCGGTACTTCTGCGCGGTTCGCTATCTTTGACCGTCGAATGGCCGTTCCTAAGCAACGACAGTCACACAGCCGTACCGCGAAGCGCCGCGCCCAACACGGGATCGCTGCACCTACCGGTGGAGGCTGCCCTGAGTGTGGCGCGCCGCGCCTTGCGCATCGCGTCTGCTCTAGCTGCGGTACTTACGGCGGCCGTTCAATCGTCGCCCCGGCCAACACCGACCAGTAAGCCTCGATGAGCGTCACGGTCGCGGTCGACGCGAACGGGGCTGATCTTGGAGCCGCCGAAGTAGCGGCTGGCGCTGCGATAGCCGCTGAGCTTGGCGTCAAGGTCCGCGTCTACGGCCCGGCCGAGCAGATCGGCGAAGTAGCCGAAGGGGTCGAAGTGATCGACGCGCCGATCTCGATCGCGAAGGAGGCCGACCCGGCGCGTGCAGCGCGCTCCACCCCTGAGGCCTCGATCGTCCAGGCTGCGCGCGCCGTAGCGCAGGGCGAGGCCGATGCGCTCGTCAGCGCCGGCGCGACCGGCGCGACGCTTGCCGCCGGACTGTTCGAAATCAAGCGCGCACGCGGCATCTACCGCCCGGCGTTGGCAACACCGGTGCCAATTCCGGGCAGCCCTGTGACATTGCTTGACGTCGGCGCCAATGTTGAGGTCCGCAGCGAGCACCTCGTCCAGTTCGCTTTCATGGGCGCTGCGCTGGCCACTACCGTGCTCGCGCAGGAGCGCCCGCGTGTGGCACTGCTCTCGAATGGAAGCGAAGCGAGCCGCGGCACTGCGGTCGTAATCGAAGCCGCTCAGCAGTTGGCCGCCGGTACGCATTCGACCTTTGAGTTCGTTGGCAACATCGAAGGGAACGATCTGGCGGCAGATGTCGCCGATGTGATCGTCACCGACGGTTTCACCGGCAATATCGCGCTCAAGGTGATGGAAGGGATCTCACAGGCCGTCGTCGGCGGCATTCGCGAAGCCGCAACCAGCTCAGCGCGCGCAAAGCTCGGCGGCGCCTTGCTGCGGCCGGCGCTGCGCGGCTTTCGCGACGAGATCGACCCCGAGGGCCCAGGCGGCGCTTACATGCTCGGTTTGCGGCAGCTC
>JAEMTR010000133.1 GCA_016462245.1 Solirubrobacteraceae bacterium | reverse complement strand
CTTTGAATACGAGTGGGAGCTAACGAAGAGCCCGGCCGGCGCCCACCAGTGGATCCCCACCGATCCGGCCGCCGCAGGCACCGTTCCCGGCCCGCACGACCCTTCAAAAACCTACGCCCCGGTGATGTTGACGACCGACCTCGCGCTGCGGATGGACCCTATCTACGAGCCGATCTCACGCCGCTTCTATGAGAACCCGCAGGAGCTGGCCGATGCTTTCGCGAGGGCTTGGTTCAAGCTGACGCACCGCGACATGGGGCCGATTACGCGTTACCTCGGCGCGCTCGTTCCGGCCGAGCCGCAGATCTGGCAGGACCCTGTTCCCGCTCCTGATCACGAGCTCTTCGACGCCGCTGACGTGGCGAGCCTGAAGGCGAAGATTCTCGATTCGGGCCTCTCTATCTCGCAGCTCGTGACGACCGCCTGGGCGGCGGCATCAACATTCCGCGGCACCGACAAGCGCGGCGGCGTTAATGGCGCTCGAATTCGCCTTGAGCCGCAGAAGGATTGGGAGGTCAACAATCCACCCGAGCTGGCTGAGGTGCTGAAGACGCTGGAGGGAATTCAGAAAGAGTTCAACGACGCGCAAACCGGCGATAAGTGGGCCTACATGGCGGGCTTGATCGTGCTGGGCGGCTGCGCAGCAGTTGAGCAGGCCGCGAAGAACGCCGGCTACGACGTGACCGTTCCCTTCACGCCCGGATTCTCAGACGCATCGCAGGAGCAGACCGATGTGGATTCGTTCGCGGTGCTCGAACCGACCGCCGATGGCTTCCGCAACTACCTCGTGGACGGGCAATTGCGACCAGCGGAAAAGCTGCTCGTTGACCGCGCCAACATGCTGACGCTGACCGCGCCCGAGATGACCGTGCTGGTGGGCGGCATGCGAGTGCTCGGCGCCAATTACAAGGGCTCAGAGCTCGGCGTCCTGACCGATAAGCCAGGAACATTGACGAACGATTTCTTCGTCAACCTGCTCGACATGGACACCGTCTGGCAGCCGACCTCGAAGGCCGAAGAGGTCTTCGAAGGCCGCGGCCGCGATAGCGGCGAGCTGAAGTGGACCGGCAGCCGCGTCGACCTCGTCTTCGCTTCGAACTCCGAGCTGCGCGCGCTGGCCGAGGTCTACGCCAGCGAGGACGCAGGCGAGAAGTTCGTCAGCGACTTCGTCGCCGCTTGGTCCAAGGTGATGCACCTTGACCGCTTCGACGTCGCCTGAGCCGCGCCTCGCTTAGATCAGGCCAGCCGAGCCGCGAGAGCGCGGCTTCGTACTGACGGAACGATCTAGCGACGCGTCAAACAGAAACGTTTGTTACTGTTCAAAAAAACTAGTGAGGAGCCCTTATGTCCGAAGTAGAGCGCGCGGGACTTTCGCGTAATGATTTTCTAAAGGGCGCGGCAGCAACCGGCCTCGCAGCAGGAGCCGCAGCCGCACTACCGAAGTGGACGATGCCAACGGCCAGCGCGCAGGAAGGCGCACCCAAGGGCGGCATGAACATCCTCTTCATCATGGTCGACCAGCTGCGCGCACCGTACGTCTTCATGTCGCCAGCGATGCAGAAGTCCGTCTGCCCGACGATCACGAAGCTCGGCAAGGAGGGCGTGAGCTTCGATCACTACTACACCGTCTCGAACGACTGCACCCCGGCCCGCGCTGCGCAGATCTCGGGACTGTACACCCACCAGATTGGCATCTTCGGCACGACCACCGACGCCACGCTCAATAAGGGCTTCCCGACGTTCGGCACCGCGCTGCGCGAGCAGGGCTACGACACTTACTGGTTCGGCAAGTGGCACGTTACGCCGTCCGACGTGGAAGGCGAAGGCACGATCAACGGCTGCATGGCCAATCCGTATGAGGCCTACGGCTTCACCGTTCCCGACCCGGATGTCGGCTCGTGCCCGTCCCCCGATGGCGGCGCCGGTCAGGGCCAGTTCATCGACCCGATCACTCGCCAGCAGTGGCGGCAGTGGCTCAAGAAGCGCCCGACCGACGACAAGCCGTGGTTCACGACGCTCAGCCTGATCAACCCGCACGACGTCCAGTTCTACCCTGATTACACGCGCCAAATCCAGGGTCAGCAGTACCCACCCAAGCGGTACGAGGATAAGGCTTTGAACTTCGAGACCGACGCCGGCCGCAAGAAGCGCCGCAAGCCAACGCTCCAGCAGTCGTCCGTGGACGCGCACAACGATACGTTCGGCGACATGCCGAACGACGGGCGCCCGGAGAAGTCGTGGCGCAAGATCCTCGACACTTACGCGCTGTTGACCAGCCAAGTTGATCTTCAGATCTACTCGGCACTCAAAGACCTCTCCCTTTCGCCGTTTGCCGACAACACGATCGTGGTCTTCACCTCAGACCACGGTGAGTACGGCGGTGCTCATGGGATGCGCGGCAAGGGCTTCTCCTTCTATGAGGAGGGCGCGCGCGTGCCGCTGATCGTCAAGGACCCGACGAATACATGGACCCAGGAAACGAAGGTTGATCGCAAGCAGCTGTTCTCTAGCGTCGACCTCGCTCCACTATTTCTGACCCTCGCCACCGGCAACGATGACTGGCGCAACGACACGCGCTACGCGCACCTTAAGAAGCGCGCCGATATCGCCGGTGCGCTCAACGATCCGAAGTCCAAGGGGCGCCCCTACATTGCGTACGCCACCGATGAGGTTGCGGCGCTGCCAGAGGCGCTCGGCGGCGACGGCGTCGCGGCTTACCCCGGCGGGAATCACATCACCGCGATCCGCACGCAGTTCGGCAAGCTCGCACGCTACGCCTACTGGGAGGAAGGCGGGTACGACATCGACGCCGCCCAAGGCATTGAGTGGGAGGCCTACGATTACCGCACGCGCGAGGGGCGGACGGAGATCGAAAACGTTGCTTACAAGCCAGAGGCCCAGAAGTTCGTCCGCTCGATGAAGAAGGTGCTGGCGAACGCGATGCAGTACGAGATTCGGGAGCCACTGCCGTCGAACCTCCAGGACGCGCAGAACGCCGCGTTCGTCGCCTGGTTCGGCGACGCCACGGCGACGCCGCCCGTGTCGCCGATCAAGATCGACAACTTCAAGACGACGATGACTTAAACCCGCTGCGGGCCTAGACCTGCGGCAGTGGGCCGTGGATCTGTTCGAGCTTTTCGAGATCGGCGTGATCCTGAGCGCGCCCGGCAAGGCGCTTGAAGGCGACGAGGCTGGGCAGTCCAGCGATGCTGAAATTGAGCTCACCGAGTGTTCCCTCGATCGCAGTGGCCTTGACGGAAGCGAAGTCAAGTGGCGGCAGCCCGCCACGCAACAGGTCGAGCATCCCGCTCGTGTCGCTTGAAAGTCGAAGACTCTCACGTTGCGTGATCAATTCAAGACTGAGCGGCTGGCCGTCCTGCGGGGTTGCTGTTAGCGACCGGACGGCACTGAAGACGGCGGCATCGTTGGTGGCATCGTCCGGGATCAGCAGATCGCAGTCCTCTGTAGTCCGCAGTACCTCATGCGCGATTACGGCGAAGCCTCCGATCAAGACGAAGTCCGCTCCGGCGTCGGTGAAAGCACCAACCACGGCTCGTAGATCAGGCTCGACCACGAGGGGGTCCCAAACCGACAGCATTGGCGAACTCAAACGCCACATGATTTAAGCGAATACCTGCCTCTAGACGCTGCTCAATGCTCAGTTCTCGCATCCTCGACGCGGCATCGAGCGCGTCCTCGCGGTTGGCGCGCTCGAACTCAGCTTTGCGGCGGGGGCTGTCAAGTGGTTCGGCGATTCCACAATTGTAAAGCCAGCAGTTACGGACCCGCTTGCGCACCGCGCCTTCAGTTGCGAAGATCCCCCAATGACCTCAGTTAGCAGCGACACAGCCTCGGCCCCGCTCCCAGCCCACTGGTACGCAGATGAGAAGCAGGCGCGCGATGAGCGCGAGCTGATCTTCCACCGCTCGTGGCAGGTAGCCGGACTTTCAAAGGACGTGCGCGAAGCGCAGTCGATGACGACGGCAAAGATCGCCGGAATGC
>JAEMTR010000132.1 GCA_016462245.1 Solirubrobacteraceae bacterium | reverse complement strand
TTGCCGGTCGCGATTCCGCGGAACTTGTAGCCGCTGGCAGGCTTGTCGTGGTCGTAGCTGACGCCGCCGGCGCCGTTCCAGAACCAGTATGCGTTGTCGAGCTTTTGGATCTGCTTGAGCGTCAACGAACCAACTTCGCCGGTGCCATTCGTTCGCGAGTCGACGGTCGTGTCGTGCTGGACGATGACTTTGTTGTCTTTCGTAAAGCCGAGGTCGACCTCGAGCATGTCGGCGCCCGCCTTGAGCGACTGCTTGAAGGCATACATCGTGTTGCCGGGGAACTCTCCTTCGCCGCCTTGATGGGCGATGTTCCAAGGCTCCGATTGACGCCACGGGTTGACGGCCGCCGCCGATGCGGCGGAGGCAAGGCCGCTTAGCGCGACGATTGAGAGGGCAAGCGTGGGCAGCAGTCGTTTGAGCATTCTGCGACCTTACCCAGCCGGCGCGCTGGATGCGTCATCAAGCGGTGACTTTGCCCAAGATCGAGCTGAGCCCGTCGCCGCTTTCGGAGCGTGGCTGCGATCGCGACTAAACCGGGCGAACGCTGCCGCGCCGCGGCGTGCGCTCGCGTCGGCGCCGGCTCGCCAGCGCGAAGCGCCTTACCAGCTCTTCGCGCAGATCCTCGGGCTCGACGATCGCGTCGATAATCAGCTCCGAGGCGAGGTGGAGCAGGTCGATGTCGGCTGCGTACTCTTCGCGCAGCTCGGCCGTGACGCGTTCGCGCTCGTCCTCGTCTTCGATCGCCTGAAGGCGGTTCAAGTGAACGGCGTTTACCGCCGCCTGCGGGCCCATCACTGCGATCGACGCTCCCGGCAGTGCGAGTACGCCATCCGGTTCGAAGGCCGGACCGGCCATCGCGTAGAGCCCTGCGCCATAAGCCTTGCGCACGATCACTGAGATCTTCGGCACCGTTGCTTCGCTGAGGGCGGCGATCATCTTTGCGCCGTGGCGGATGATTCCCTGGCGCTCAACCGCAGTTCCGATCATGAAGCCGGGAACGTCGGCGAGGAAGAGGATCGGCAGGCCAAACGCGTCGCACAAGGAAATGTGGCGCGCGGCCTTGTCGGCCGAGTCGACGAACAAGACGCCACCCTTGACCTTCGGCTGATTGGCGACGATCCCGATCGGCTCGCCGTTCAGGCGCGCAAAGCCGACGACCAGCTCCTTTGCCCAGCGGGCGTGAAGCTCAAAGAAGCTGCCCTCGTCAACGACGCCGTCGATCACAAGGCCGATGTCGAACTGCTGGTTCTCGTCGGCTGGAATCTGATCGTTCGTGAGCGCGCTCGCGGGGCCAGCAGGCGCGGCAAGCGCCGCCGGATCGTCAAAGCTGGTGGGGAGGTAGGAGAGGTGGCGCTGCGCGGCGGCGATTCCCTCAGCGTCGTCGGCCACGAGGATGTGGCCGCAGCCGGAGACGCCGGTGTGCATCTTCGCGCCGCCCATCTCTTCCAGCGTCACCTGCTCGCCGATCACCATCTCCGCCATCCGCGGCGAGCCAAGGTACATAGAGGCGTTGCCGTCGCGCATGATCACGACGTCACAGAAGGCGGGAATGTAAGCGCCGCCAGCGGCGCTCGGCCCAAACAGCACGCAGACCTGTGGTACCACGCCGGAGAGCTCAACCTGGTTGAAGAAGATTCTTCCTGCGCCGCGGCGGCCGGGGAACATCTTGACTTGGTCGGTGATCCGCGCCCCAGCGGAGTCGACGAGGTAGACGATTGGAATGCGCCGTTCCAAGGCGCGCTCCTGAATCCGCAGAATCTTCTCGACCGTCTTCGCGCCCCACGAGCCGGCCTTGACGGTTGGGTCGTTTGCCATCACCGCGACGGGCCGCCCGGCGACGGTGCCCACGCCGGTAACTACGCCATCGGCGCCAAGCCCGTCCTCCTGCCAGTTGGCGAGCAGTCCTTCCTCGGCGAATGAACCTTCGTCGAGCAGCAGCGCAACGCGCTCGCGGACCGGGAGGCGGCCCCGCTCGAGCGCTTTCTCGCGGTGGCGCTCGGTGCCGCCGGCGAGCGATCGCGCAGCGGCTTCTTCGAAGGATTCAGGGTCGCTCATCGCTGCGGATCCTACCTTGCCGCTGCTCCACGGTGGGGCCTTGGCCGCTATCCGGCCAAGTACTCTTAACCCGTAATGGGCGTGCCACTGCTTACTCAACTCGGCCTGATCTCGCTGGCGCTCGCTGGTCTATCGGGCTGGCTAGTGCTCGCTGCAACGCGCAAAAGTGAATGGTTCCGCGCGCACGGTGTGCCCGCGCCGCGGCGCTTCCTCCAGACCCATCTCGATTGGATAATGATGGGGCTGATCCTGATAGCGGTTCAGCTGGCCGCGCCAAGCGCGCCGGAGTGGATCAAGGCGATGATCGCGTTCGGCGCGCTCGTCAACCCGCTGCTCTTCCTTCCGCTTGCCTTCAAGCCGGACGCCGAGGAAAGCCCTGTATACGTGGCGGTTGCGGTCGTCTCCTTCGCTGCGCTGAGCATCGGCCTGCCAGCGCTCGCGATCTGGGCGTTCTGAAAGCTAGTCGGGCTGCGCTTCCAGTTCAGGCGGGAGCTACTTCAACGCCCTTCCAGAAGGCGATCCGATCCCTGATCTGTTCGGCTTCCGGCTTGGGGTCCGGGTAGAACCAGGCAGCGTCGCGGTTCGTCTCGCCGCCGGCCTCAATCGAGTAGTAGGACGAAGTCCCCTTCCAAGCGCAGCTCGAGGTGGTCTCTGAAGGCAGCAGCGTCGCCGTCACCGACTCGGCGGGGAAGTAGTGGTTGCCTTCCACTACAACTGTCTGGTCGCTCTCTGCGAGCACTTCGCCGTTCCATTTAGCCTGCATCTTCTGAGCCATTTTCTTCTCCCGGGGTTATCGAGTCCGGCCTTGAGGCAGCCGCTTTGCAAAGGTTAGCCACTGACCTCGCGCCAAGCGCGCCGGATTGGATCAAGGCGATGATCGCGTTCGCTGCGCTCAGCGTTGGCCTGCCGGCGCTCGCGATCTGGGCGCTCTGAATAGGGCGCGTGCTGCCGGCCCGAAGCGGCCTTAACTGGCACAGAGGTGGCCGAAAGTCTGTACGGTTTACGAATGCATAAGTTTTCGATCCTTGCCCTCGCCGCGCTGGCCTGCTCTGCGGTTGCCGTCGCGCCTGCCGAGGCCCGCAAAGTTGGCGCCGGGAAAGGCAAGCAGCCGAACATCGTCGTGATCATGACCGACGATCAAGCAGCCGCCGATCTCGTCCACATGCCAAACGTCAAGAAGCTGCTAACCGACCGTGGCACGAGCTTCTCTGACGCGGTTGATTCCTTCCCGCTCTGCTGCCCGGCCCGCGCGACCTTCATCACCGGCCAGTACGCCCACAACCACAAGGTCATCGGCAACTTCTACCCCTACGGCTGGTACGGAATGAAGGGCCGCGACAACATCCTTCCGACTTGGCTTCAGAAGTCTGGCTACCGCACAGGGATGGTTGGCAAGTGGCTCAACGGCTACGGCGCGAAGACCGGCAAGGGTGAAAAGCCGAAAGGCTTTGACGTATGGCGCGGGCTGCTCGACCTCTCCTCGTACGACTACTTCAACTTCGTGATGAGCCTCGACGGTAAAGGCGAGAAGACTTGGGGCGACTCCGCCTTCGCTCACAAGATGGTCGACTTCGCAAACATTCAGGTGATCGATAAGCCCGAGCCGGTGATTCTCGAGATAATCAAGAAGCTGCGCGCCGTCTTCGGACCGCCGCCGTACAGCGACTTTGGCAGCGAGAACGCGAAGGATTACTCCGTCGACGTAACGGGCGATGTTTTTGCTGGGCTGCTCGATAAAGAGAAGAGCGAGAAGAAGCCGTTTTTCATGTGGTGGTCACCTGCCGCCGCTCACCGTGAGGATGTTGCCAGCTCACCTTCGCTGCTCGGCCGTCCCGGAGTGGACCCGCGCCCGCCGCCGCGCTACGCAGCAAAGAGCAAGAGCTACACGCTGCCGCGCCCACCGAACTTCAACCAGAACGCAAGTCGGTCAGCATGGAGGTCTCAGTCGACTC
>JAEMTR010000131.1 GCA_016462245.1 Solirubrobacteraceae bacterium | reverse complement strand
GCGCCGGCGGCCAGCAGAATCCCGAAGATGATGTCGCGCACAGTTGTGCGAGTCTACGATCTGACCGATGGCGACACGCGTTCTGATACTCAGCGCCGGGATCGGCGAAGGTCACAACCTGCCGGCGCGGATGATCGAAGGCGGCCTCTTGGAGCTTGATCCGCAGTGTGAGGTGGTGATTGTCGACAGCCTCGCCGAGATGGGCCGCGCCTCAGCGCTGCTGATCGACGACAGCTCGGAGCTGATGTTTGACCGCTTCAACTGGCTCTTCGACGGCGTCTACTTTCTCGTTGCGCGCTTTGAGCCGACGCGCAAGATTGGTCAGTGGCTGGCGGAGCGCCTCGGCCGCAAGGGGCTGCTCGCGCTGATCGCTCAGCAGCGCCCTGACGTGATCGTCTGCACCCACCCGACGGCGACCGACCTGCTTGGCCGCTTGCGCCAGCGCGGCGAGCTTGACGTGCCGGTCGCCTCCGCGATCACCGATCTAGCCGGGCTTCGCTACTGGGCGCATCCGGGGGCCGATCTCCACTTAATCACGGAGGAAGAATCGCGCGCCGAGGTTGAGCTGATTGCCCCAGCTAGCCGCATCGTTTGCGTCCGCGGCATGACCTCGTCGCAGTATGAGCAGCCACTCAGCCAAGCTGAGGCGCGAGCTGCGCTCGAGATGCCCGTCGACGGGCCGTTGATTCTGGTCTCCGGTGGTGGCTGGGCGGTCGGAGACCTTCGAGGCGCGGCTGAAGTTGCGCTGGCCGCTGATCCGGCAGGCCGCGTTGTGATCCTCTGCGGCCGCAGCGAGCAGGTACAGGCGCGGCTGAGCAAAGCCTTCGCGCTGGCGCCGCGAGCGAAGGTAATCGGCTTCACTGAACGGATGCCGGAGCTGCTCGCGGCCGCCGACGTGCTGGTCCATTCGACGGCCGGGTTGACGGCTTTTGAAGCTCGCGTGCGAGGTTGCCAGCTGATCTCGTACGGTTGGGGCGTGGCACACATTCGGCTTAACAATCAGGCCTACGAACAGTTCGCTCTGGCAGAGGTTGCGCCTGATCGCTCGGCGCTGGCCGGCGCCTTGACGCGGGCGCTGCAGCGCCCGCGGACAATCGATCTCGCTTACGGCGAGCGCCCTTCGGCGGCGGCCGAGGTGTTGGCCTTGGCTTGGGGCGAGCAATGATCGCGCGCGCAGCAGCGCTACTCGGCGCTGGCGCCGGCGCTGCCTGGTCGCTACCGGCCTTGGCGCCGCTCGTCCCGGCGCTCGCAGAGGCGCTCGGCGTGCCGCGCCGCCGCGACGGCGCCAGTGGAATCGCGTTGACCTTCGATGACGGCCCGCACCCGGAGGGCACGCCCGCGGTGCTCGATCTGTTGGCGGCAGCCGGCGCCAAGGCGAGCTTCTTCCTCGTCGGCGAGCAGGCCCGAGCTTTTCCTGAGCTAGCCGAGCGGATTGCCGCTGAGGGCCACGAGATTGCAGTCCATGGCGATCAACATCGCGTAATGCTGCGACTGGCTCCGGCGATGATCGCCGCCGACCTTGACCGCGCGCAGGCAACGATCGGCGAGCTGACCGGTCAGCGCCCGCGCGTTCACCGGCCACCGCTGGGGATCTACTCCTACCCAGGGCTGAAGATTGTCCGCGAGCAAGGGCTCGAGCCAATGCTTTGGTCGCGCTGGGGGCGCGACTGGTCGGCCAAGTCGACCGCTGGGTCGATCAGCGAAATGGTGACGGCCGACTTGACGCCCGGCGACGTCCTGTTGCTGCACGACGCCGACTGGTACAGCGACGCTGGTTGCTGGCGCAACACGGTCGCGGCGCTGCCAACGATCCTTCAGCGAGTGAACGCCAGTGGGCTTCAGTTTCAGACGCTCAGCGGCGCTTAAGCACTGAGGCGCGCTGCGGCTACGTCGTCGATCAAGCCGCGCCTGCGTGCCAGCGCGATGCCGGCGCTGGCGAGTGCGATTACCAGAGCAACGCCGGTGATCGTCAGTACGAAGAGTGAACGGCTTGGAGTTGCGAGGTGGAAGAGCTGGTGGCCCCAGGGCGTCATCACGGCGAAGATGAAGAGCGCTGTTACCAGCGCCGAGCTAACGGCGGAGGCCGAGCGGGTCTTTGGGTTGCGCCACATCAGCTCGATCAGCAGGAAGACGGCAAGCGAGGCGATCATCGTCACGGCCAGCGTTCCAACTTGCGCGTTGGGAAGGCCGAGCGAATCAACGGCAACAACGTAGGCGGCGAGCATCGCCAGCGAAGCGGCTGCGTAAATGAAAGGGACCGCAACACTCCTGCGCAACCGGGTCAACGCTGCAGATAATCCCTCAGCGGCTTTGGCGGCCGGCTGTAGCGGCACCGGCGCGGCGGCTTCGTCCTCGCGGCGCCACTCGATGTAGCGGCTTACGCCTTCAGCAAAAGGCGTCTCAGCGGTCCAGCCAAGCTCCTCTTCGGCGCGGACGCCGCTGACCTCAACGCCGACGTAATCGGCGCTGCGCTGCTCGGTGTACTCGATGCCGGTTGGGGCGACGAGATCCTGAACCAGATCGGCGCTCTCAAGGATCGTCACCGAGCTGTCGCTGACGAGGTTGTAGGTGCGGTTGGCGGCGACCGGATCGAGCGCCTTGACGCATCCCGAGGCGAGGTCTTCGACGTAGACGAAGCGCCGCGACTGGTCGCCAGCGCCGGCAACGCTAAGCGGCTCGCCTGCCATCGCCTTGCCGACGAAGGCCGGCACTACAGCGGCAGGCCGGGCGCGCGGGCCGTAAGGAATTCCGAAGCGCAGCACCGTGTACTCAAGGTCGTAGAGCTCGTTGTAGCTGCGGCAGTACATCTCGCCGGCCAGCTTTGAGGCCGTGTAGAGGTGGTTTGGCATGCCGAGGTTGCTCTCCTCGTCAACGCGCTCGCCGGACTCGCCGGTGTAAACCCAGATCGTGCTGGCGTAAACGACGCGCCTGACTCCAGCGCCGCGAGCGGCCTCAAGCACGTTGAGAGTGCCGCGGGCGTTTGCTGCCTCAGATTCGACCGGCATCTTCGCAACTTCGTTGACGTCGGCAGCAGCAGCCAGGTGCAATACGGCGTCGCAGCCGCTCATCGCCAGTTCGAGCATCGTAAGGTCGCTGAGTTCGCCGAGCTCAGTCTGGATGTCATCGCGGAAGGGCGAAGGACGGCGGTCGTAGATGACCGGCTTGTGGCCAGCGTCAACGAGCTGATCGACTACATGGGAGCCAATAAAGCCGGAGCCTCCGGTTACAAGTACTTTCATTGCTTTTCTAGATCCGATCAGTCTTTGACAGGCTGGTAGTAGAGCGGGATGCACCAGTGGTTTGCCGCAACCCAGTCCGTATTGGGGAGTTCGACGTCAACTCCCATAATCCGGTGGCAGGGTTCGTCGTAGACCTTACCTGTGGAGCGGTCAACCTCCGTGAAGACGATGTATTTGTAGTAGCCAGAGGCCATTCCTTCGGGCATTTTGAGCCTATTCGGGTTTGCGGGATCGAGCACCGTGCGGGCGATTTCCTGCTTCCAGGCGACGATCTCCTCAAGCCGCTCAGTCTGCACCAGCCCGATCGCTGCCGTGAACTCGCTGAGGCGGAAGTTGAGGCCGAAGTCGGCGTAGTCGGGTTTGCCGTAGTTACGGAAGTGGCGCGCGAACTCGAGCAGCTGCTCGTTGCCGCTGACGAGCATTCCGCCCTCGCCGGTCGAGATCGTCTTCGTGGCGTAGAACGAGTAGACGCCGGCGTCGCCCCATGAGCCTGGGCGCTTGCCGTTCCAAGTTGCGCCGTGGGCGTGCGCGCAGTCTTCGATCAGGAAGATCCCTTCTGCTTTGCAGAGCGCCGCGATTCGCTCGATCTCGAAGGCGATGTGGCCGCCGATGTGAACCAGCATCACGGCCTTTGGCTTGTGCTCGGCGACCTTCGCCTCAAGGTCATCGAACGACATGCAGAGGTCCTCGCGGTTGCAGTCGACGAAGACGACGTTGGCGCCGGCGCTGATCGCCGCGTTTGGCGTCGCCATAAAGGTGTTCGAAGGGCAGAGCACGGT
>JAEMTR010000015.1 GCA_016462245.1 Solirubrobacteraceae bacterium | reverse complement strand
ACCCGACGACGCTGGCGCCGAACGCGGCGCAGATCGTCGAAGCTGGCTACAAGTTGGTTCGCGTGCGCCCCGTTGACATGTTCCCGCAGACGCCGCACATCGAGTGCGTCGCGCTATTCGAGCGGGCATGAGCGCTGAGCGCAGAGCGCTCCTTGCAAGTTCCCGCGCCGATGGTCAGGGTTAGAGCCGATGCTTGAGATGGCGCTCGACAAGATCACGCTGCGCCAGCGTTTCGATCATCTGCGCGCAGTAGCGCCGCGACTGGCGTTAGTTGCGCTGGCGGCGATGGTCTCGTACTTGATCGCGCGTTACGTGATCGATCACCCGCAACCATTCTTCGCGCCGATCTCTGCCGTGCTGGTGATGGGAGTAACTGCCGGCCGCACCGTCAAACGGGCGCTGCAGCTGGCCTTCGGCGTTGCGCTCGGCATCGCCGTAGCCGATCTGATGGTTCGCTACACCGGCGTCGGCGCTTGGCAGCTCGGGCTCGTGATCTTCATCGTGATGTGCGTCGTCGTCTTTGCCGGCGGCGACCAGCTTGCCGTCAATCAGGCAGCAGCGAGCGGCGTGCTGGTCGCGATCCTCGCGATTCCCGCCGACCCGCATGGCTTTTCGCGCCTGCTCGACATTCTCGTCGGCGCTGGTACTGCCCTGCTCTTCACGCTCGTGCTCTTTCCGCTCAACCCATCACGACTTGCGAAAGAGGCGCTCAACCCGGCGCTCGAGCAGATATCGATCGCGCTGCGCAGGATCGCCGATGCGCTCGAGAGCGGCAGCTCGACGCAGGCCGACAGCGCCGTTGACGCCGCGCGCGAGCTTGAATACGACGTTGAACCACTTCGCGCCGCTGCCGCCGTCAGCGACGAGACCTCGCGGCTCGCGGTCGCCCGCCGCGGCCAGCTAGGAACGGTTGACCGCTATGCCTACGCCGTCGAGCAGGTAACGCGAGTTCAGGTGAGCGTCGTCTCGCTGGCGCGCGGCGCATCGGCTGCGCTGCGGCAGGGCAACACCGTTCCACCGACCGTGCTCGTCGGCCTGCGCGACCTCGCCGAAGCCGCCGACCACGTCGCCGCTTCGATCACCGATGAGAAGGAGCGCGACATCGCTCGCGTGGCTGCGCTGCGCGCCGCGACCGCCTCATCGGCGGCGCTCGACCACACGCGCAACCTCGCCGTCAGCATCGTCGTTGGCCAAGTTCGGATGATCGCCAACGACCTTCTGCGCGCAACCGGAATGTCGCTCGAGGAGGCTCGCCACGCGCTCCACACCAAGCCCGGCGGCGACGATGATGCCGTGATCGCGCTTGAACCGCACTCGCATGACCCGGTCGGGCTCCACGATGAGATCGAAGCCGCCCGCCCACGCGGCGATGCCTGACTTAGACTGACGCAATGCTTGCCGTAACGATTCACGAGAAGGAGCTCGTAATTGCCGAGCGCCCCGACCCGCTGCCCGGCGCAGGCGAGGTTCTCGTGAAGGTCCGTGGCGCCGGCCTCAACGGCGCCGATCAGTTGCAGCTGAAGGGCGCCTACCCGCCGCCGCCCGGTTCGCCGCTTGACATCCCTGGCCTTGAGTTGGCCGGTGAGGTTGTCGCCCGCGGCCCCGGCGCTGAGCGCTTCGATGACGGCGACCGCGTGATGGCAATCGTTGGCGGCGGCGCTCAAGCAGAGCTTTGCGTTGTGCACGAACGCCAGCTGATGCCTGTTCCAGCCGCGCTCGACTGGACCCAAGCCGGCGGCTTGCCCGAAACCTTCACGACGGCCCACGACGCGCTCTTCACACAGGCCAAGCTGCAGCTCGGCGAGCGCGTGCTGATCAGCGGCGCCGCCGGCGGCGTCGGTACCGCCGCGGTCCAGCTGGCAAAGGCGGCGGGCGCTCACGTGACGGCTTCGGTCCGCGACGAGGGTCGCCGCAAAGAGGTCGCGGTGCTCGGCGCCGATGTCGTATGCAGCCCAGACGAGAGCGAAGCGCTCGGCCCCTATGACGTGCTGCTCGAGTTGGTCGGCGCGCCCAACCTTGACGCCAACTTCACGGCGCTCGCAAGCCAGGCGCGCGTCGTCGTGATCGGTGTTTCAGCGGGTTTCCGTAGCGAACTGAACCTGCTCGCTTTGATGGGTAGTCGCGCACGGATCTCTGGCTCAACCTTGCGCGCTCGTCCGCTCGAGGAGAAGGCTGCAACTGCGCGCGCGCTTGAGAAGAACGTCCTCGGAGGCTTCGATGACGGAACCTTTGCGGTGCCGATCTATCAGACCTTTCCGCTAGACCAAGCCGCCGCCGCGTATCAAAGTTTTGCCTCCGGCGGCAAACTTGGCAAGATTGTCCTGGTGACCGAACAATGAGTGTCAACGCGATCGAACGCTTGTGGCGCGCGCGCCAGAGTGGAGATTGGGACGCCGTGGCCGCGCTGGTGCGCCCCGGCGTGCGAATCTCACTTCCCCATCAAGGTCGCGAGCCCAGCCGCGAGGAGTACCTCTCGCTGCTGCATTTCGTCCACAACCCCGACAACAAGACCGTGGTCCAGCGCGTCATCACCGGCCGCGGCCTCGACATCGCCGTCCATGCAAACGTTCAGCGCCCCGACACGATGCTGATCTGCGCAGGCTTCTACGAACTGCAGGAGGGGCTGATCGAACGGATCGACGAATTCTGGCTCGTCCCTGGTGGGGAACGCTTCCCCTCGACCGGCCCTTCGCGCTAACGGCTCTTAGTACGGAGGAAGGTCGCCCCACCACTCGCCGAGCGAGCGGAAGGCGGCCCAGAAGTCGCGCTTTGAATCTTCAGCGTCGAGCGAGTCATCAATGTTCGGCGTAACGAGCACGTCGCAGGCGTCGGTCAGCGGCTGAATCTCGCCCGGCTTCCACTCGATCTGCTGCGCCAAGGGAAGTTCCAACTCATTCAGCGCCGTCATCGCCTGCTCGCCCATCACAACGATGATCCGTGGCTGGACGATCGCGATCTCCTCAGCGACGCGCGCCAGGCAGGCCGGGTCGGCCAGCGCCGGGTCACCGACCGGGCACTTGACGAAGAGCGTTCCGTAGACGGCCAGCGGGTCAATGTTTAGGCGGCTGAGCGACTTGCGCATCGCGTTGCCGGAGCGGCCGTAGAAGGCGACGCCCTCTTCGATCTCGGAGACCGTCGGCGTGTACTTGACGAGCATGATGTCGGCCTGCGGGTGGCCGGAGCCGAGCACCGGCATCAGGTTGCCGCGCGGGCAGTGGCTGCAGCCCTGCACGTCGCGCGACAAGGAGTTGATCTCGCGGATCGCTCGCTCTAGATACTTCTCACGGATCTCGTCTTCGGTTGCAGGCATCGGCTCAGTCAGTTTCGACGGTCGCCGGGGTTCTCCCTTTGGCTGCATCAGCGATTGCGCGGTGCCTTGCGAGCCTTGCGCTTGCGTGAGGCGCGGCGGGCGCTCTCAGGGGTCGCCTTGGTCTGGATGAACTTCAGCGCCTGGACGTATACATAATTCGTTGGCGTCGTGTGAATCTCCGCCTCGCGCAGTGATTCAAGGAATTCTTCGGGGCCGTCGAAGTCGCGCATCCGCACCCGCGCTGTACCGAGCCCTTGGGTTACGTGAGAGTCGGAGCCGGCCGCGGCTGGGATCCGGTACTTGGCCGCGAAGCGCGCCGCCTCCTCATTAAATGTGTCGAGCGCGACGCGCGGGTTGTAGATCTCGATCAGGTCAATTTTGTCAACGATCGGCAGCAGGTGCTCGTAGTCGGGGATCGCGTGCATGCGGTCGAACGGGTGTGGCACGTAGACGAGACCGCCTTGCCGCTTGATCTCAGCGACGGTCTCTTCAAGCGTCATCCCTCGTTCAATCTTCTCCGTGATGAAAAGGCCGATCACCTCGCCTTGGCTTGCCGTCTTGACCTCCTCGCCAAGGATCACCTTGACTCCGTACTGCTCGCAGATCGCGGCCGCCGCGACGGCGCCAGAGATTTCGTTGTGCTCGGTCACGGCGATAGCGCCGAGGCCGCGGTCGCGAGCGGTCTCGAGCAGCGCTTCGACCGGCGTCGCGCAGTCGTGGCTGTGGTCGGTGTGCATGTGCAGATCAACGTCGATCAGCGGCCGCGTCGCCAGCTTGCTCGCCAGCGCCGCATTTCCAGCCAGCGGCTTGCGCCGGTTGGTCACCTTCGCGTAGCTCGCTTCGACCTCGTCGGCAACCTGCTCCCAGCTGCGCGGCGTGGCCGCCGCGCCGAGCCGCTCGCGCAGTCCGTCGTCGTCCAGCAGTCGTGAGATCTGCGCAGCCAGCGTCGACATCTCGCGCGGCGCGAACAGCAGCCCCCGTTCGCCGTCGCCGATCACCTCTTCGTAGACCGCCAGCCTTGAGGCGACGACTGCGGCACCTGCCGCCCCGGCGCGCGCCAGCAGTCCCGGCTGCGGCAGCGTTCCCGACGAGGCGGCGACGACAATGTCGGCGCTCGCGAGCAGCTCGTCGGTCGCCGTTTCGCGCGGGCTGACGTAGCTGACGCAGGCCGCGATCTCAGCGCGCAGCGGCGTCGAGGAGCGGCCGGCGCTACTGCTGATCACCAGTTCCCATGGCCGCTCGCTTTCGATCAGGCGCAGCGAGCGCAGCAGCAGGCGTAGAGCCGAGCGCTCTTCTTCGTCGATGAAGACGATCCTCAGCGGCGTATTCGCGCCGCTTGGCCGCCGCTCGCTCCTGAGCGCTGGCGCGCCTGGCGAGAGCAGCTCGTACTCGGCCGGGAAATGGCGCTCCATCATCGTTGCCGTAGTCGCGTAACTGGCGCTGCGCGCGTCGAGCCGGCCAAAGAGAGTCCGCACCAGTCTGCGAGTTACCTGCGTCGCGACGAGCCGTTCTGCTGGCGCGTGGAACGAGCCGACGTTGAGCGAAGTTGATGCTCTCAGCGCGGCGCTTGTGATCGAGGGCGCGAAAGGTTCGTGAAGATGGCAGATGTCGAGCGGGGTCTGCTCGAAGAGCACTCCCAGCGTGCGCGCCGTGTCGCTCGGCAGTGCCAGTCTGCGCCGGCCAGGGGCGGCCTCTAGCGCTTGGCCCACCGCTACGAGCAGCGGGGCGTCGCTAGCGCCGTCGAGTAGCCCGCCCTTGCTGCTGCGGATCAGCCGCCGTCCATCGCGCACCTTCGCGGCCGATGTTGAGGGCGCGATTATCGCGACGCGGTGCCCTCTGCTTGCCAGCTCATCGCTGACCTTGCCGACGAACTCATTCACCTCGCTTGGAAGCTCCCAAGCGAAGGGTGTTACCTGCGCGATCGAGAGCTTCTCCTGCACCTGCTCAGCGCTTGGCGGCGGCGCGCCTGGGCTTAGCCTTGGCTTTCGCCTTTGGCTTCGTCGCAGCCTTGCGCTTGTACTTAGCGATGAAGCTCTCGGTGTCGAGCCGCGCTTGGTCATCCGGGCGCTGGTTCTTCGGCGACTTCATCAGGTACGAGCTCGGGCCATCGAGCTGGCCGCTGATGCCGTTGTTCATAGCTAGCTTGCAGAGCCGCACGGCGTCGATCACGATCCCGGCCGAGTTCGGCGAGTCCCAAACCTCGAGCTTCATCTCAACGTTGAGCGGTACGTCGCCGAAGGCCTGACCTTCAAGGCGGATGTGCGCCCACTTGCGGTCGGTCAGCCACGGCACGTAGTCGGATGGGCCGATGTAAACATCATCGGCCGGTAGTTCGTGGCCCATGATCGAGGTAACGGCTTGAGTCTTCGAGACCTTCTTCGACTCCAAACGCTCGCGTTCGAGCATGTTGTAGAAGTCCATGTTGCCACCGACGTTGAGCTGTGAAGTGCGCAGCATCTTGACGCCGCGGTCGTGGAAGAGGCGCGCCAGCGTGCGGTGGATGATCGTCGCGCCGACTTGGCTCTTGATGTCGTCGCCGATGATTGGCAGACCGGCCTTCTTGAACTTGCGGCCCCAGTAATCGGAGCTCGCGATGAAGACGGGAATGCAGTTGACGAAACCGCAGCCAGCTTCGAGCACCTGCTCGACGTACCAGCGGGTTGCATCTTCTGAGCCGACGGGGAGGTAGGAGACAACAACGTCGGTCCGCGTCTCGCGCAGAATCGTCGCGATGTCGGCAGTCTCGCCCGGGGCCTTCTTGATCTTCTCTTTGGCGTACTTGCCGATTCCGTCGAGCGTCATGCCGCGGTAGACCGGCGCGCCGATCTTGGCAGGAACTTTGGCGAACTTCATCGTGTTGTTCGGGTCTGCCCAGATCGCCTTGCCTAGATCCTTGCCAACCTTCGTGCGGTTGATGTCGAAGGCGCAGGTGAATTCGATGTCGCTTATGTGGTAGCCGCCGAGGTCGGTGTGCATCAGGCCAGGGACTTCCTTGTTCGGGTCGGCCTTGCGGTAGTGCTCGACTCCCTGAACAAAGGCGCTGGCGCAGTTGCCGACGCCGACGATCGCTACGCGGACTTTGTTCTGCTGGTAGCGGGCTCGGCCATTGGCCGACGTTCCGTTCTTGGAAGCTCTACTTGACGGGCTGGGGCTCACGTGAATCCTTTTCGTTGGTCTGACTTGGGGAGTAACCCCGCAGGAACCTTACCGTTACAGGTCTAATTGCTCCCCGGACTGCCCGGCGGCGCTAATCAGCTTGCCGCGAACGTGAAAGATGCGCTGGAGCGTTGTGACGATGCCAATTGCCGCCAGCAGGATTACGGCCGGGGCAAGAAGTGAGAAGTCGCCGAGGCCAAGGCCATTGGCGAAGAGCAGGCCGACGGAGAGGATCACGACGCGCGTTGCGCGGCTGCCGATCCCGACCTTGCAGTCAACGCCGAGTGCTTCGGCGCGGGCGCGCGTGTAACTGACCATCACCGAGGCGAGGATCGCGACGGCGCAGATCGCCGCCTCTACTCCCTTGCCCTGCTCGGCGAAGTGGTAGGCGACTGCTGCCAGCACGACGCCCTCCTCAACGCGGTCAAGTGTTGAGTCAAGAAAGGCGCCAAACGGGGAGCCCTTGCCCGACATCCGCGAGTAGCGCCCGTCGAGCGTGTCGCAGATCGAACCGATGATGTATGCGATGCCGCCGAGCACGATCATGTCGGCGAAGATCAATCCGGCCGCGACGAGGCAGAGCGCGAAGCCGGTCAGCGAAATTGCGTTCGGCGTTAGTCGTGATTCGATCAGCGCATCGCGCATCGCTTCACGCCGCTCGCCGGGTACGCGGCTACTCATAGGTTGTCGCCAGCCGATGAGCAGAAGGAGGTCTGGTCGGCCATTCGCTTGACGTCGAAACGCGCTTCGATTGAAATTGGCCCTGGGCGTACCGGCGTGACCTCGGTCCAGTCGCCTTTGGCACGGGCGAGGCAGGCCGATCCTTCGGTCACTTTGAAGAAGCTTGTCCAACGCACGCGGACGATCATAGGCTCGGCGCGGTGCGCTTGGAGTTTGAAGTTGTCACGACCGAGCGAGACGAGCTCGCCTGGCCCGGTAAGCAGCGGTCGGTGATCGGTTACTTCGTAGACCTTCCAATTGGCGCTGCTCCAGAGTGGCTTCAGCCAGCTCGGCTGCGAGGCGATCACGGCCAGCTCACGGCGGCTGCTGGGGTCCGGCGGGGCGTCGGGCACGGCGATGTAGCGAACCGCGTTGTTGCTTAGCCAGCGGTGGTACTCAGCGGCGCTGAAGGGCTTGTCCTTGCGGTAGAAGAGCGCGCCATATTTGGTGTCGAGCTGCGTTGACCAGCCGCGCGCGAGCGTGATCTGCGGGGCGAGGTAGGCGGCCTCCCAGTGCGCGCGCGTGAACGGGACTTCGACGCGGAATGGTTTCTTGCCCAGCGTCTCGAAATAATCGATTACCGGCTGGTGATAAACCGCCGCAGTAGAGGGATCAACTGCCCCTTTCGCCGTTTCGCGCAGTGGCCCGAGTAGCTGCCAGCAGGCGACGGCGGCAGCGACCAACACGACTACGCGCAGGTGTTTGAGCGGCGTTGGTCGGCTCAGAATCAGTGCGATCAGCAGCGGCCCGGCGCAGAGCACGCCGAGGCGGGCGACGTTTTCGCCTAGCGGCGAGGGGATCAACGAGGCGAGGATGCAGACCGGCGCATAGAGCCAGGCACCAATCTGCAGCGCGCGGCGCTGTGGGCCGGCCAGCAGTGCGATCGCGATCGTCGCTACAACGGGGATGATCGTGCTGCGCAGCGGGTAGGGCTGGACGCCGCCTTCGGGGAAGCCGAGCGCCATCACCAGCACCGTGGTTGCACTTGCCGCCGCGGCGATCGCGGCTGCGCGTGAGCGCTCGGCAATCGCGACGGCAACGGCAGCGAGAACGACGAAGGCGCCGGCGACCGGGCTCGCTGCCGCGCAGGCGATTGCGGCGATGATCGCCAGCACCGTCCGCTTGCGGTCGAGGGCTAGCAGGCAGGCGAGGCCGAAGGTGACGCCGAGCGCGAAAGTTATCCGCCCGATCATCAGGTCGCCGACGGCGGCGAAGGCGAACCAGACTGTCGCCCAGCGTGCGGCTCGCTGAGGGAAGTGGGCGCTCATTAGCCGTTCGAAGAGAACCGCCGAGGCTGTGACGGCGAGCGCGCCAAGCAGCCGCGGCCCGATCAGCGCGGCCAGCGGCGGGAAGAGCAGGCTGTAGCCAGGCAGGTTGTGACCGCCGTACCAAGATGAATCCCAGACAACGAAGCCTTCGCTGCGGAAGAGCGCAGCTCTGAAGACCTGCGCGGCTAGGTCTGGCGTTGGTGGGGCGAGCAGCAGCCAGAGGGCTGCGAGCGCCGCGGCCAGAATCCAGATCGGCGCTGCGGCGCGTTCGCGGGCGAACGCCGTACTCATTAGCCGATCATACCGGCGCGGGCCGGCCGCTCGGCAGCTAGCCGTTATCGACCGTTGAAGAAATTAGCTACCAGTTCGATCACGTCAGGTCGGTCAAACCAGGGCCAGTGGCCGGCGTCTGGCAGGTGAACGACTTCGCTTGGCCCGCCGAGAGCCGCCGCGTAGTCGTCTGCGAAGTGGCTTGGGATGTATCGGTCGTGGTCGCCCCAGATGATCAGCGACGGACATTCGATCGCATCAAGATTTGCGCCGAGCGCTGCCAGCTTCGTTTCGGGGCTGGTTCGGTAGAGCTCGAGGATTGCTCGCTGCGTCCCTTGATCGAAGTGATCATCGACCGAGTGGATGAACTGATTGGGCAGCGGACCGGGCGTGAAGTTCGCTTCGCGCGAGAGCTGTTTAAAGACGAAGCGATTACTGGAGCCCATCAGCAGCTCGCCGACTCCTCGCGTGCGCCACGCGCGGGCAATGCGGTGCCAGCGGTAGCCGGGAAGCAGCGGCACGGCGTTGATGATCACGAGCCGCTCGACCTTTTCTGGGAAGCGCTGCGCCCAGCTCAGCCCAACTGCCCCCCAGTCGTGAACCAGCAGCTGCACGCGATCCAGCTCGTGGTGCTCGCAGAACCATTCGACGAAGCGGTCGAAGCCTTCAACCGTGTAGTCGCGGTTGCCGCGCTTGCTGCTGCGGCCAAAGCCAGGCAGGTCAGGCGCGAAGCCGCCGGTTAGCTGCAGGAACTCGGTCCAGTCGTCGCTATTGCTTGGCACGCCATGGAGGTAGAGCGGCGGCGTTGCCGGGCTCGGGCCGCTGCGCCAGAAGATCGGCTCGCCGTCAATAATTTCGGTCTCTTCGATTAGCCCCACCATCGCGCCCCGCACGATACCGTCAGGCCGATGGCGACCCGCATCCCAACCGTTGCGCGCAAGGATTGGAAGCCGCCAACGGCGCGCCGCGTGGCAGCGATCCGCCAGCGGCTGCGCGAGACCTATGGCGCGGTGGTGATTGAGCCGCACGGCGACCCGCTCGGTGAGCTGATCCTGACTGTTCTCTCGCAGTCGACCAACGACCGCAATCGCGACGTCGCCTTCATTCGCCTCCGTAATCGTTTCGCCAGCTGGGAGGAGGTGCGAGCGGCGCCGGTTGATCAGATCGAAGAGGCAATCCGCCCGGGCGGGATCTCAAAGGTCAAGTCGCAGCGGATCCACGACATTCTTGAAGCGATCGGCGACCCGCTCGATCTCGAATGGCTGCGCGATGCGCCGCTGGCCGAATCTCAGGCCTACCTCTGCGCACTTCCCGGCGTTGGCCGCAAGACAGCGGCCTGCGTGCTCTGCTTCTCGTTCGGGTTGCCGGACGTTCCCGTTGACACGCATGTTTCGCGCGTTGGGATGCGGCTCGGGCTGCTGCGCCCCGGCGCCCCGTTCGAGGAGCTTCACGACGAGTTAGCTCGAATCACAGCTGAAGGCGCTGCGCTCGAGTTCCACATGAATCTGCTGCGCCATGGGCGGCGTACCTGCCACGCCCGCAAGCCGGACTGCGGCGGCTGCGCGCTGGCCAGAATGTGCCCTTCGCGCGGGATCTGACAAGCTCCTTGAGCAGGTCGCTCAGATCTGCTACACTCCCACTAAGATTTTGTGGCGGGCACCCCTTAAGTTTGGGCGCCACGCCGTTAAACGCCGGCCAATAAGGCCGCATAGAACAAGGAGCAGGATAAGAACATGGGCAAGATCATCGGAATTGACCTCGGTACCACTAACTCTTGTATGTCGGTCCTCGAAGGCGGCGAACCGACCGTGATTGAGAACTCTGAAGGCGGTCGCACGACCCCTTCAGTTGTCGCATTCACCGACGCCGGTGAACGGCTCGTCGGAACCGTCGCCAAGCGCCAAGCCGTCACCAACCCAACCAACACCGTCTTCTCGATCAAGCGCTTCATGGGTCGCAAAGAGGCCGAGGTCAAAGAAGAAGAGTCGATGGTCCCTTACAAGGTGATCTCAGGCCCCAACGGTGACGCGCGCGTTGAGGCTGCCGGCGATGAGTACAGCCCGCCGGAGATCAGCGCAATGATTCTCGGCAAGCTCAAGGCCGACGCTGAGGCCTACTTGGGTGAAACCGTAGATGGCGCCGTGATCACCGTTCCCGCTTACTTCAACGACGACCAGCGCCAAGCAACGAAGGACGCCGGCAAGGTTGCCGGGCTCGACGTCAAGCGGATCATCAACGAGCCGACCGCGGCATCGCTGGCCTATGGCCTCGATAAGGAAGAGGACCAGACGATCCTCGTCTTCGACCTCGGCGGCGGCACCTTCGACGTTTCGGTCCTCGAGATCGGCGACGGCGTCTTCGAAGTCAAGTCAACCGCCGGTGACAACCACCTTGGCGGCGATAACTTCGACAAGGCGATCGTCGACTGGCTCGCATCAGAGTTCAAGAAGGAGCAGGCGATCGACCTGCAGGCCGACCCAATGGCGCTTCAGCGGCTCTACGAAGCTGCCGAGAAGGCCAAGATTGAGCTTTCGACCGCGCAGGAGACGCAGATCAACCTGCCCTTCATCACGGCCGATGCCAACGGCCCCAAGCACCTCGACACGCGCCTCACTCGTTCGAAGCTCTCGGAGCTGACCGGCGATCTGATCGAGCGCGTCGTCGCTCCGGTTCGCCAGGCACTCGATGACGCCAAGGACAAGGGCGCAAGCGACGTTGACCACGTCGTCCTCGTCGGCGGTATGACGCGGATGCCAGCCGTTCAGGAGAAGGTCAAAGAGCTGACCGGTAAGGACCCTCACCGCGGCGTCAACCCCGATGAGGTCGTCGCAATCGGCGCCGGGATTCAGGCCGGCGTGCTGGCAGGCGACGTCAAGGACGTGCTGCTGCTCGACGTAACACCGCTGACCCTCGGCATCGAAACCAAGGGTGGCGTGATGACGAAGCTGATCGAGCGCAACACGACTATCCCGACGAAGAAGTCGGAGGTCTTCTCGACCGCCGAGGACAATCAGCCTTCGGTTGAGATTCACGTTCTCCAAGGTGAGCGCGAGATGGCTTCGGGCAACAAGTCGCTCGGCAAGTTCCAGCTGACAGGCATTCCGCCGGCGCCGCGTGGCATTCCGCAGGTCGAAGTTGCCTTCGACATCGACGCCAACGGCATCGTCAACGTATCCGCGAAGGATCTCGGCACCGGCAAGGAGCAGAAGATTGAGATCCAGTCCGGCAGTGGCCTCTCTGACGAACAGATCAAGCAGATGGTTGGCGACGCTGAGACGCACGCCGAAGAGGATCGGATCGCCCGCGAGCTGGCCGAGGCCCGCAACAACGGCGAGAACGCTGCCTACCAGGCTGAACGCCAGCTCAAAGATATGGAAGAGCAGGTTGACGAGGCATCGAAGACCGAGATCGAAGGGCTTATCAAGGAGCTTCGCGAGCTGCTCGAAGGCGCAGACGCCGCGGCGATCAACGCCAAGGCCGACGAGCTCCAGGGCGCCTTCCACAAGATCTCTGAAGCGATGTATGAGGCAGCGGCAGCTGAGTCCGCAGCCAGCGGCGACGGCGCCCCGTCGGCTGACGGCGGCGAGCCTGAAGAAGAGGTCGTCGACGCCGAGGTCGTAGAAGAGGAGAAGTAATGCAGAGCGGACCGGAGCCGACGCTGCCTGAGGAGGCGCCGTCGGAGGCTGAACTGGAGCAGGCCGAAGTCGAAGTCGAGGCTGAGGTAATCGAAGGCGACGCCGTTACCAGCGAAGAGGCTGCGGCCCCGGCCGGGGCTGAGGTTGAGGTAGAAGCCGAGGCTGAGGTCGAAGCTGAGCCCGATTACAAGGATCAGTGGATCCGCTCTGTCGCCGAGCTCGACAACGTGCGCAAGCGCGCCCGCCGCGATGCTGCTCAGGCCGAGCAGCGCGGCGTTGCGCGGCTGGCTCGCGAGCTGTTGCCCGCGCTCGATAATCTCGACCGCGCAATTGCCGCCGCCGAGGCCCACCCGGAGAGCGCCAACCCAGAGCTGATCGGCGGAATCCAGCTGGTGCAGCAGGAGCTGATTGCTGCCTTTAGCCGCGCCGGAATAGTCCGCGATACGGCGCTCGGTGAGCCGTTTAATCCGCACCAGCACGAGGCCGTCGCTCAGCAGCCAGCTGAAGGCCAGGCGGCCGGCACGGTGATTGAGGTTTACGAGCACGGCTACCTGATCGGCGACGAAGTGCTGCGCGCGGCGAAGGTTGTCGTAGCCGCCTAAGGCCGAAGCGATGGCCCAGCCCGATCTCTACAAAGTTCTCGGCGTCGACAAGAAAACTTCGGCCGCTGAGATCAAGAAGGCCTACCGCAAGCTCGCGCGTGAGAACCACCCTGATCAAAACCCTGGCGATGAGGCCGCCGAAGAGCGCTTCAAGCAGGTATCGGCCGCCTACGACATTCTTGGCGACCCCGAAAAGCGAAAGCAGTACGACAGCGGGGGAATGTTCAGCGGTGGTGGCGGTGGCCCGGGTGGAGTTCCCTTTGACGCGTCGAGCTTTGGCGACATCTTCTCGAGCTTCTTCGGCGGCGAGCAGCAGGGCGGCCGCGCCGGCCGTCCGCGCCCGGCGCGCGGCCGTGATCTTGAGACAGAAGTGCGGCTCAGTTTCGATCAGTCTCTGGCTGGAATTCAGGTTCCGGTAACGCTCTCGATCCCCGGCGCCTGCGGCAGCTGCCACGGCACCGGCGCGGCGCGCGGCACTTCGCCGAAGGTCTGTTCGAGCTGTCAGGGGCGCGGGATTGACTCGCAGGGCCAGGGCCTCTTCTCGATCTCCCAGCCCTGCTCGCGTTGCCAAGGCAGCGGCACGATCATCGAAGATCCATGCCGCAGCTGCGGCGGTAGCGGTCAGGTTGAGAAGACGAAGCGGCTGAAGGTCAACATCCCGGCCGGAGTCAAAGAGGGCTCACGCGTGAGGATCGCCGGTCGTGGCGAGCCCGGCAGCAACGGCGGCCCCGACGGCGACCTTTACGTGGTCACGCGCGTCGCGCCCTCTTCGATCTTCCGCCGCAAGGGCGACAACGTCGAGGTCGAGGTTCCGCTGACCGTGCCCGAGCAGCTACTTGGCGCTGAGGTTGAAGTGCCGACGCTCGATGGCCGCAAGACTTTGCGCGTTCCGCCCGGCACGCGCAGCGGCAGCGTGCAGAGGCTGCGTGGCGAAGGGCCACCACGGCTCGGCGCTGGCAAGAAGGAGACGCGCGGCGACATCCACTACCGCTTCGTCGTTGACGTTCCCTCGGAGCTGACCGAGGAACAGTCCGAGCTGGTCGCGAAGCTGTCGGAGACGATGAACGGTGGCGATCCACGAGCCAAACTTTTCAGTAGTAGCGGTGACAAGTGATGCCCGTTCGTAGAACTACAACACGGATCACAGTTGACTCCGGCCGCGGTGTTTTTATGATCTCGGTTGCCGCCGAGCTGGCCGAGATGCACCCCCAAACTTTGCGCATGTACGAGCAGCGTGGGCTGATCTCCCCGCATCGCTCGCCGAAGGGAACGCGGCTCTACTCGCAGACCGACGTTGACCGGCTGCGGCGGATTCAGGAGATGACAACCGAGCTCGGGCTCAATTTGGCTGGCGTCGAACGCGTGCTGGCGCTTGAGGAGCAGCTTGAGGCGACGCGCCGACGGCTCGAACATCTGGAGCAGCAGAGCAGCGAGGTGCGCGCCGAGATGGAGGCCGAGCTGGAGACGGCGCGGCGAACCTTGCGCGGCGAACTGGTGCCGGTCCGCCGTAGCTCGACCGAAGTTGTTCGCGCAGCAGATTTTCGCGGACGCCGCAGAGCCTGAAAGCGCGATTTCGAATAACACCTGCTGATCTCGTCAGCGTCGATCAGAAGGACGGAGAACTCGTCCGAAGAGCGAAGTCTGCCCGCGCGCCTGCCGCCTGATCGGGTAGAACCGTCGTACACGACGACGGAGGTGCCATGCCGACCTACATCATGCTCTCGAAATTGACCCCCGAAGGGGTCGCGACGGTGAAGAACAATCCAACGCGGATCAAAGAGGTAAACAGCGAGATCAATCAGCTCGGCGCGACCGTCGTCGCGCAGTGGTCAACGCTCGGCCGCTACGACTTCGTCAACGTTATTGAAGCTCCCGATGACATCACGATGGCGCGGATCTCGCTGGAGCTCGGTTCGCGCGGAACTGCCCTTTACGAGACGCTCGTCGCCTTCCCGGTCGAAGAGTTCATCGACGCGCTCTGAAGTGAAGATCCTCGTCGTCGGCAGCGGAGGCAGGGAGCACGCGATCATCCGCGCGCTGCTGCGCTCCCCGCTTGCGACCGAGCTGCTCTGCGCGCCAGGCAACCCGGGAATCGCCGCCGACGCTGAGTGCCTGCCGATCGAGGCAGAAGCGATCGATCAAATCGTTTCATTAGCCAGCGAGCGCGAATTGGATTTGGTCGTCGTCGGCCCTGAAGCGCCGCTTGTAGGAGGTCTTGTTGACGCGCTGACCGCGGCTGGGATTGCTGCCTTCGGCCCGGTTGCGGCCGCCGCGCGGCTCGAAGGTTCGAAGGCTTATGCGAAAGAGGTAATGGAGGCCGCCGGCGTGCCTACAGGCGGCTGGGAGACAGTCGAAAGCGTTGATGATGGCCTCGCTGCCGTGCGCGGTTATCCGACCGTGATCAAGTTCGACGGGCTCGCCGCCGGCAAGGGCGTCGTGATCGCCGCCGACGAGGCCGCGGCCCGCGCAGCGCTGGAGCAGTTCCTCGTCGAGCGCCGCTTTGGCGACGGCCAAGTCGTCGTTGAGGAGTTCCTCGAAGGCGAAGAGCTCTCACTGCTGGCGCTCTGCGATGGCGAGCGCGCCGTTCCGATGGCGTCGGCGCAGGATTACAAGCGAATCTTCGACGGCGACCTAGGCCCCAACACCGGCGGGATGGGTTCCTACTGCCCGGTTCCGGGAGTTGACGAAGCGCGTGTCGCCGAGCTCTCAGCGCTCGTCCACCAGCCGATCGTCGATTACTTCGCCGCTGCTGGCACGCCATTCCATGGCGTTCTTTACGCCGGCCTGATGATGACCGCTGATG
>JAEMTR010000130.1 GCA_016462245.1 Solirubrobacteraceae bacterium | reverse complement strand
AGCGAGGTCCGTTGAGCCTGACGACGAGCGCGCCGAGCTCGGTCGCGAGCGCAGCCGCGTTCTGCTTCTTCCACAGCGCCGCTGGGCAATCGTTGACTCCTTGCGTTCCCCAGATGTCGGCGACGAGGTCATTCGGGAAGCTGCCTTTGACCGCAAGCACTTCGCAGTAGCGGGCGTTGTAGGCCTGATTCGGTGTGGCGGCCGTGGCTAGGCTTGGCGCCGCCGCAGCCATCAATGCCACCGCAGCACCTAGGGATCCAGCGAGACGACGACGGATGATCATCGACGAGACCCTACTGGCAGCAGCCGTGCCCTAGCGCCGCTTAGGCAGTAGCGCGCTTTAAACAATTGGGGCGGCGCTAAGGCTCGTGGTAGCTTTTCGCCTCGTGGGGGATCTCTTCATCTCGATGCCGCTTTGGCTGATCGCAGTGGCACTCTTTGCTTTCTTCGTAGTAGTGACGATCTTCGTTCGCGCCGTTGTTGCGAAGCGCTGCAGCGATCAAAGCCGCGAGGAGCTAGCCAGCGACGCCGCCCGCCTGCTGACAGGCTTAGCGGCAACATTTGCATTCTTCGTCGGTTTCGCAATAACCGTCACCTGGGGTGCTGTGGCTGCCGGGCAGGCGGCCGTTGAGCAGCAGTCATCGGCGATCCAACAGATGAACTGGAGCCTCAACAATATGCCCGACAGGACAGAGGCGGCTGCGCTAAGAGAGAAGCTGAAGCTCTACGCAACGACAGCGGCTTACGAGAACGGAGACGACCTCGCCCGCGGTGACACCAGCCATCTCGCTTCGGCAATTCCACTGGACCGCTTCCAGGACGCGCTTCACACTTACGCCTTCGGCCCGAAGGTGCCCAAGGCGCAGGTGTCGAGCCTCGTCAGCGCGGCTGCCACTCTGGGCGCTACGTCGGCCGCCGTATCTGCCGTCGCTCAGCGCACCTTGCCGGACCTGCTGGCGGTACTGCTGCTCGTTACCGGGGTACTAGTCGCCGGCGTGATGGGCGTCTCGACAGTTAATTCACGGCACTCATCACTGATGTTGATCTGGTGCGTAATCCCAGCGTTATCGATCACCGTCGTGATCGCGCTCGCGTTCCCGTTCGCCAGCGGGATCGGCGTTGATCTCGCGCCGCTGCAGTCGGTCGCGCAGCAATTAGCTGTCCACTAGGGAACCCGTCGGTGCTCCGGTGCGCGCCGCTCGCTAACGCTGCGCATGCCGCACGATCGCGGCCGCTGGTTGGGGCGCACTAATTGAACAGACCGCTGCGCAGCTCGGAGATCACTTGAAGTACCGGCTGGTCGCTGATCTGAAGTGAGCCTCCGAATGGCGTCCAGAGCATGATCACCAGCGCCACATCAACGGCGACCACGGCCGTCAGCAGAATTATTAGTCGTCCGGTCTTCGGCCGACTGGCGGTCATCACCGCGCCGTTCGCGATCACCGCAAAACCGGCGAGAATGAGTGCGATCACAAAGAGAGTTGGAAGGTGGCTGCTCTGACTGGCGAGCCGATCGCGGCGAGCAATGGCGAGTGCGTCGAGGGCGCCGAGTATCTCGCTGCCGGACTGCGACTTCGTCTGCGGTGCGAGCGCAATCCTTCGGCTGTTGGACTCAATCTGGCGCATCGCTGCGACGACGGCGGGCGGAGCCGGCTGGCCAACGCCTCTATCCCACTCGTATTTGCGCTCGGCGGTCAGGAAGGTGACGAGCGGCCCTTGAACGGAGCTTGCTTGCTGGCCAATGACGCTCGATGCGAGCCGCGTCGCCGCAGTGGCTTCGGCATTGACCGTTGCTTGGGCGCGATTCCATTCGTCCAGCTGATGAAGCATCGTCAGCGAGGCGATGATCCCGAAGATCGCGCAGAGGCCAGGCATCAAGCCGCCGGCGACCGTGTGGTGATTGCTGGGGTCGATGCTACTAGCAGCGCGCTCAGCCAGCCGCCTAACGACGAGTGCCGTAAAGCCAAAGACGAGCAGCGAACCACAGACGATCAGCCAGCCCGGCAGCGACGAGAGCCAAGTCACGAGCCGCCCCCGTTAACTGCCGCAAAAGTCAGCCCGAACACGCCGCCAAGACTACGTACACGCTCAGACACGCAAACCGCCATCGCCCATGCCAAGCGGTCCGTCGGCGCCGTGGCCGAGGAATTCCGTGAAAGCCAGCCCGGAGGGCGCTTTCACGCCTCGGCGCGGCGACCGGCGAACCGCTTGAGCCAGAGCCGAGCGGGTCTTAGCCGAGCGAGCTGCCGTACTGGCGCTCGTAATACTCGCGGTAGTCACCGGAGCGGATCGGCTCCCACCACCAAGTGTTCTCTTGGTACCAAGCGACCGTTTCGGCGAGTCCCTCTTCGAAGCGAACGGTCGCCTCCCAGCCAAGCGCCTTGACCTTCTCCGAACCGAGCGAGTAGCGGCGGTCATGGCCGGGGCGGTCATCTACGTAGGTCAGCAGCGACTTGTCGGCGCCAGTAAGAGCGATGATCCGCTCGACTACTTCAAGGTTGACGCACTCGTCGGGGCCGCCGACGTTGTAAACCTCGCCGCTGGCGCCGTGGGCGAGCACGTGGCCGATGCCGGCGCAGAAGTCGCTCACGTGGAGCCAGTTGCGGACCTGCTGGCCGTCGCCGTAGACCGGCAGCGGGTCGCCGTGGATCGCGTTGAGGATCATCAGCGGGATCAGCTTCTCCGGGTACTGGTAGGGCCCGTAGTTGTTTGAGCCGCGGCAGATAACCGTTTCAAGATCGAAGGTGCGGCTGTAGGACTGCACCAGTAGGTCGGCGCCAGTCTTCGTTGCGCTGTATGGCGATGACGGCTCGAGCGGACTCTCTTCGGTGAACGAGCCGGATTCGATCGATCCGTAAACCTCGTCGGTTGAAACTTGGAGGTAGCGCAGCGAATGCTCGCGCGCAGCTTCGAGCAGGACGAAGGTTCCAAGCGCGTGCGTGCGGACGAAGGCGTCGGGTTCGGAGATTGAGCGGTCAACGTGCGTTTCGGCGGCGAAGTTGACGACTGCGTCTGCGCCAGCGATCGCGTCGGCAACGGCGGCTGGATCCTCAATCGCGCCGTGGACGAAGCGGTGTTCAACGTCCTGCAGGTTCTCCTTGCGGCCGGCGTAGGTCAGCTTGTCCAGCACAGTTACTTCGTCGCCGTGTTCGCCCACGCGCGCGCGGACGAAGTTGGAGCCGATAAATCCTGCGCCACCGCAGACCAGAAGTTTCACTTAAGCACCTTGCGCCGCGCCTGCGGCCGAGTCGATTACGCCCGCTGCGGCGAGGTAGCCGCGGAGCCCTTCGTGCCAGTCTGGCAGGACTATTGCTTCGTCGCCACGTTCGCTGCCCAACACGCTGAAGGCCGGGCGAGGAGCGGGGCGGGGGAAAGACTCGGTTGTCGTCGGCTCGACCTTGGCCTTCAGGCCGGCAAGCGAGATCGTTTCGGTCGCCAGTTCGAACCAGCTGCAGCGCCCGCCGCCGACGGCGTGGAAGATCCCGGTTCCGTCAGCCGCAGCGCAGGCGACGAGCGCCGGTGCGAGGTGGCCGGTCCAGGTTGGGCAGCCGATCTGGTCGGTGACGACCTCGATCTGCTCGCGCTCAGCGCCAAGCTTGAGCATCGTGTCAACGAAGTTGGGGCCGCCGGCGCCGAAGAGCCATGCAGTGCGGACGATCGCGTAGTCGCCGGCGGCGGCTTCGATCGCCACTTCGCCCGCAAGTTTGCTGCGCCCGTAGCCCGATTGCGGATTGACGGAATCGGACTCAACGTACGGCTCGGTCGCGCTGCCGTCGAAGACGTAGTCGGTTGATACGTGGACCAAGCGCACGCCGCTCCGCGCGCAGGAGGCGGCCAGGTTGGCGGCGCCGCCGCCGTTGATCTCAGTTGCGGCGGCTTCCTCGGCCTCGGCTCCATCAACGTCGGTCCAGGCTGCGCAGTTGACCACTGAGTCGGGTTCGAACTGTTCTATCGCTGCGGCCACCGCAGCGGCGTTGGTGATGTCGAGCTCGCCACGCCCAAGAGCGAGCGTCTGGTCAGAAGAGTTTTCAGCGGCCGCGACGACCGCTTGGCCGAGCATCCCTTTGGCACCTGTGACGAGCAGCTTCGCCACTGCTAGAC
>JAEMTR010000129.1 GCA_016462245.1 Solirubrobacteraceae bacterium | reverse complement strand
ATGCGCCCGGGCACCAACGCCGCCGTGATCCTCGGCCTCGCCAACGTCGTGATGACCGAAGGGCTGACCGACGAGAAGTTCATCGCCGAACGGACCGAAGGCTACGAAGAATTTGCCGCGCTGCTGGCCGAGTACCCGCCTGAGGAAGTCGAGCGGATCACCGGCATCCCCGCCGATGACATTCGCACCACGGCGCGGATCTACGCGACGGCTGAGAACGCCTGCCTGATCTGGGGGCTTGGCGTAACCGAGCAGCGCTACGGCTCCGAAGTAGTGCAGCTGATGTGCGGCCTGGCGATGATGACCGGCAAGGTCGGCCGCCTTGGCTCAGCGCTGCTGCCGCTGCGCGGGCAGAACAACGTTCAGGGCTCATCCGACATGGGCGCCGTGCCGGACACCTTCTCCGGCTACCGCCCCGTCGGCGACGAGACCGTTGCGGCGATGTTCGAAGAGCGCTGGGGCGTCAGCCTCTCGCGTGAGAAGGGGCTGACGATCCCGAAGATGTTCGACGCCGCAATCGCCGGCGATCTGAAATCAATGTTCATCTTCGGCGAGGACGTCGCCCAGACCGACCCAAATACGACGCACGTGATCCACGCGCTCGAATCGCTCGAGTTCCTTGTCTGCCAAGACATCTTCCCGACCGAGACGACGAAGTACGCCGACGTGATTCTTCCTGCCTCAGCCTTCCTTGAGAAGCACGGCACCTTCACCAACGCCGTTCGGCGCCTGCAGATCGTCAACCCAGCAATTGATCCTCCTGGCGACGCGCGCACCGACTTTTACATTCTGACCTCGCTCTCAGCAGCGCTCGGCCACGAGATGAATCTCGCGACGCCGGAAGATGCGATGGAAGAGGTCGCCGCGCTGACACCCGTCTTCGCCGGTGTCACTTACGAGCGACTCGGCCGCGATGGCCTCTGCTGGCCGGTTGAGCCCGACGGCAGCGATGCAAAGATTCTTTACGCCGAAACGTTCGTCAACGACAACGGCCTTGGCAAGTTCAGCGCGCTGCCGTACCGCGAGCCAGGCGAAGTTGCCGATGAGGAGTTCCCGCTGATCCTGATTACCGGCCGCCGCCTGCAGCACTACAACGCCGGGACGATGACGCGCCGCACGAGGAACATTGAGCTGATGGAGAGCGACTGGCTCGAGGTTCATCCCGATGACGCCGCCCGACTTGGCATCAATGAGCTCGATCTTGTGTCGGTGCGAAGCCACCACGGGCGGATTGAGATTCCGGCGCGGATCACCGACCGGATCGAGAAGGGCAACGTCTTCACCGCCTTCCACTTCCCTGAGCTGCGCACCAACCTGCTGGTCGGTGACTCGGTCGAGGTAAATACAGGCTGCCCTGAGTACAAGGTCGTTGCAGTAGATGTGCGCGCGATGAGCGAAGATCCTTCCCAGACGCCGGCGCTCGTAGCGGCGGACTGACCAAGGAGCTGGCCGATGGCCGACGCTGACGCCGGGCGGATGGTCACCAGCGTCGTGCGTGAAGGCGAGCGCGACGAGATAGCCGTTGAAGAGCCGCTCGAGATTCGCGTTGATGGAGAGGCGCTCTCGGTAACGATGCGCACGCCCGGCAACGACGAGGAGCTGGCGCTCGGTTTTCTCTACGGAGAAGGGTTGATTGACGAGCCGCGCGCGGCCGGTCCTACAACCGACTTCGCCGCCAACATCGTTGACGTCGCCGGGCCGCTGCTGAGCGACCCGGGCCAGCGCAACTTCTACACGACCTCCTCCTGCGGCGTTTGTGGCAAGGGCGCGATCGAGCAGGTCGCCGTTGACGCGCCGCAGGCCACGGCGGGCCCGTCCGTGGCGCGAGCGCTGCTCGCCGCGCTGCCCGAGCAGCTGCGCCAGCCGGGCTTTGAGCGCACCGGCGGAATGCACGCCACCGGCCTCTTCAGCGCCGAAGGCGAACTGATCTGCGTGCGCGAGGACGTCGGCCGCCACAACGCTATCGACAAGGTGATTGGCCGCTCGCTACTTGACGGCGGGCTGCCGCTGGGCGGGAAGATCCTCTGCGTCAGCGGGCGGATCTCATTTGAGCTGGTGCAGAAAGCTGCTGTTGCTGGCGCGCCGATTCTTGTCGGCGTCGGCGCTCCGACCTCGCTCGCCGTTGAACTGGCGGCCGAGCGGGGGATGACGCTTGCAGCCTTCGCGCGCGGCGACCGCGTCGTCGTCTACACCGACGACGGCCGCGTAACCGACTGACGCCCGCGAACTAGCGGCGCTCGGCGAAGAAGTCGGTTAGTAGCGCCGCGCACTCGTCCTCAAGCACGCCGCCCAAGACCTCAGGGCTGTGGTTGAGCTGCGGCTCGCTGAGAATGTCGAGCACGCTGCCGGCGGCGCCGGCCTTTGGATCCCAGGCCCCGAAAACAACGCGCGGAACGCGCGCAAGCACTATCGCCCCAGCGCACATCGCGCACGGCTCAAGCGTTATGTAGATCGTTGAGTCGAGCACGCGCCAAGATCCGAGCGCGGCGGCGGCGGCGCGCAAAGCGACGATCTCAGCGTGCGCCGTGGGGTCGCCGTGGCGCTCACGTTCGTTGTGAGCGCGGCCAATTACGCGGCCGTCATGGACGACCAAAGCGGCGATCGGAACGTCGCCGTGCGCCGGTGCCAAGGCGGCCTCCTCGATCGCCTCGCTGATCCAGCGTTCATCGTCTATCTGGCGGTTTTCGTCCACGTGGCTGTCATCATCCCTTATCGGCGCAGAAGAGCGTTACTTTCGGGCTTCTTCTGTGTTCTAAATAGTGAGCAGCAAGCCCGCAGCTCTCTTTCAGATGACCTCATTCAACCGACTAAGACTTCCAATCATCGCCTTCGCCGCTCTGCTGGCGACCTTCGCGCTGCCGGCAGTAGCCGGAGCAACGACCGCTGAGCCGAACCAGATCGTCGTTCAGTATGAGGATCCTGCAACCGGCGCAGCACCATCGGCGGCCAGCGCCGACCCCGTGGTGCTGCAGGTTGACAATGTCCGCAAGGCGCTCGTCGAGCTACGTTCGCGCGACGACGTCGCCTACGCCGTGCCAAACCTGATTGCCCACACCTCTGCCGCTAGCTACACGCCGAACGATCCGCTGCTGATGAGCTTGCAGTGGAACTTCATCGGCCCCTACGGCGTCGGCGCGCAGCAGGCCTGGGCCAATGCTCGCGCCGCGGGCCGCCCCGGCGGCAAGGGCGTAACGATCGCCGTGCTCGACACCGGCGTTGCCTACTCGAACCGAGTTCCATACAAGCGTTCACCGGACTTCACTAGCGGTCAGTTCGTCGCCGGCTGGGATTTCGTTGACGGTGACCCCTACGCCAACGACCTCAACGGTCACGGCACGCACGTAGCTGGCACGATCGCCGAAGCGACGGACAACAAGATCGCCCTCGCAGGCTTGGCCTACGGCGCGAAGATCATGCCGGTCCGCGTGCTCGACCGTAACGGCGAAGGCAACGCCAACGACATCGCCGACGGGATTCGCTTTGCTGTGAAGAAGCGCGCGAAACTGATCAATCTCAGCCTCGAGTTTGATTCCGGCGTGCGCGCCTCAGAGATTCCACAACTACTCGGCGCGATCAGCTACGCGCGCTCGCGCGGTGTTCTAGTTGTCGGTGCGTCGGGCAATCAGGGCGAGACGACGATCTCATACCCGGCAAACGCGCCAGGCGTGATGTCGGTCGGCGCAACGACCGAGGGTGGGTGCCCTGCCGACTTCTCAAACCGCGACTACAGCCTCGACATCGTTGCCCCGGGCGGCGGCTCTGACTCCACGGCGACTGGTGAATCACGCTGCCGGGCGCGCGGGGCGCGTAGGAACATCGCTCAAGAAACCTTCACCGGCAGGTCGACCTCCGTCTTCGGCATTCCAACCGACTACGAAGGAACCTCGATGGCGGCGCCACATGTAACGGCCGTCGCCGCGTTGGTGATTGCGACCGGCGCGATTGGTCCAAACCCGTCGGCCAGCCGCCTTGAGGCAAGGCTGATGAGCACTGCGCGCGATCTAGGGCAGACGGGGAGCGACCGCTTCTACGGCGCTGGGCTGCTAGACGCCGCCGCAGCTAGCGCTAAGTAGTGCGAATAATCAGCACCGAGCACGGCGC
>JAEMTR010000128.1 GCA_016462245.1 Solirubrobacteraceae bacterium | reverse complement strand
CAACAACTCCAGCTCCCTCGTGGCCGAGCACGGTCGGCGCGTAGCCGGAAGGGTCCACGCCCGAGGCCGTGTAGAGGTCGGTGTGGCAGACGCCGCAGGCAACGAGCCGCACCAGCACCTCACCGGCCTTCGGCTCCGCGAGATCAACCTCGCGGACGACGAGAGGCTTGCCGAATTCTTCTAGAACTGCTGCGCGAATCTTCATCCGCGCATCTTATGCGCTGCGCTAGATCGTGTTCGACGAGAGCAGCAGCGCGGCGATTGAGATCGGCATGCCGAAGTCCCAGATCAAAATCATCGTGTTGTTCGGCGCGTAGTTCTTGTCGCGGATGATCTCGACGAGGTGGTTGATGCCGGCAAGCAGCAGGAAGGTGATGATCGGAAGCGAGATCGCGATCCACGCCTCCTTGCCGTGCTGGCTGGCGTAAAGGCTGCCGAGGCCGAGGCCAAGACAGACGAAACCGATCTCAAGCTGGAAGCCGTTCGTGACCCAGCCGATCGATTCGGCCATCTTCTTCGCAAAGATCGTGTGCATCACCGCCGAGGAGAGGAATACCCAGCCGGCCATGTAGAGCATCCAGCGTAGATAAGTGATGTCGGTCAGTTCGCCGGGGACGTCACCGGGAGGCGACTGGCCTGTAAAGGCGAAGATCCAGGCGAGAACGAATAGACCGGGCAGGACGAGGCTCGAGGCTTTTCCCATTCGCCAAGAGTTCGCTGCGGTCAGCGCGATTCCTCCCTAACGGTAGGCGCGAAATACCTGCCAGCGCCCGTAACTGCTGAGTTTTCGGGACCTTACGCCTGGTCCGAAGGCGGGTTTTGGGCCTGCAACGCGGGACGGAGCGACGAATACGACCGCCGGCGGCTGCCAGTTCGGGCGAGCCTCGGTAGAACCCCAAGTTGCCTGCACTTCGCTGAGCGGCAGGTTCAGTTTCCACGCCAGCCCCGTCTGCTCATAGGGGTTGATCGCTGGCTTGCCTACCGCGACGACGGCTTCGCGCCCGCCGGCTGCGTCGATCGCTCCGCTGAGCTGTTCGGACTGCTGAGCGTCGAGCCGCGCAACGCTGAGCAAGCGGGCATCGCTGCGCAGCACGAAGAGGCCGAAGCCGAGCATCAGAATTGCCAGCGCTCCACTGGCGGCGTACTTTGCCGATCGCAGCGGCACTGCCGCGATCAGCCAGCCGGCGCCGACGCCAGCCAGCACGCAGCTAAGCGCTGCCGGCCCGACGAGGTAGCGGCGCGCGCCGGTGAAGCCGAGCTGCGCCATCACGGCAACGACCGCGACCCAGCCGACGAGGAGTAGCGCGAGCACGAGAACTTCACGGTTGCGGCGGCGCCAAGCGAAGAGCAACGCGGCCAGCGCCAGCAGCAGCACCGGCAGGACCACCGAATCGCCAAGCCGGCTGACTACCTCGAGCGCCGGAATTGCAGCGCGCGCAGCGCTCGTCGGCGTCTGCCCCTGCGCCGTCGCCGCACCCTGAGCGAGGCCGCCGGAGCCGACCCAATCGAAGATCATCCAGAGCAGCGGCGGCGCGATCACCAGAGCAGCAACCAGCGGCCGCCGCCCGCTGACTCGTTTCGCGCACCAGATCGCGTAGACCAGCGCCAACAGCCACAGCTCGGGGCGGATTAGGCCCGCGAGCGCGAGCAGCGAGAGAGCGCTGAGAGGCTTACCACGCAGCTCAAGCAGCAGCGCGCCGAGCACAAAGACGACAAGCAGCGGCTCCGATGATCCATAGAGCGCTGTGCGCGGCAGGTCGGTGCTGACGAGCAGGCCAAAGGCAGCGAACCAAAAAGCGGCGGCTGCGGCCGCTGGCCCGGCCAGCCGCGCCGCGCAGCGCCCCGCCAGCCAGAGCGCGTAGAGCGCAGCGCCACGGATCAACGCCAGCCAGAGGAACGGCGCCAGCCCGTCGATCCAAGCGAACGGTGCGCTGACCAGCACCGGCAGCGGTTTCCACGAGGGTCCGCCGGTCGTGTCGAGCGAGAGATCGGTTAGCTCGCGCGCCCAAACCATCCAAGCCCACGCGTCGTAACCGAGCGCTGGAGCGATCAGTACCGTCGCCGCCCCGAGCAGAAGGCAGCAGGCGATAACAATCCGCTCGTCGGGCCTGACCATAGCGCCGAGGGTACCTGCGCAGCCTTCGGAGAAGGCGCCGCCACGCGCTCTCGTACGTCGCTTCTGTTAGCGACCGAATCTGTCCGCTGGGCTACCGTAGGGAGCAATGGAAGCGGCAGCCGAGCCAGAAATCGAGCACGTTGACCTCCTGATCGAGGGCATGAGCTGCGCCTCGTGTGCAGCGCGGGTCGAGAAGACCCTCAGCGAGACCGCCGGAGTGAGCATGGCGACCGTCAATTTCGCGACCGGCAAGGCCGCCGTCGACTTCGATCCCGAAGCGCCGACGATGGAAGCCTTGGCGCAGGCCGTTGAGCGCGCTGGCTACGCGGTCGCGATGCCAGCCGGCGATCAGGGCCACGGCACAGACGAAGATCACGCCGGTCACGACCACATCAGCCACTCCGAGCCAAATCTAGGACGCCGGCTCGCCGTAAGCGCCGCGCTCACCGTTCCGATCGCGCTGATCTCGGCGATAATGGCGCTCCACTTCTCCGGCTGGGAATGGGTCGTCATGGCGCTCACGATCCCCGTCGTCCTGTGGGGCGGGTGGACCTTCCACGTGACGGCGCTCAAGGCGGCGCGTCACCGCCACGCCAACATGGACACGCTGATCTCGATCGGGACGCTCGCCGCCCTGATCTGGTCGGTCGTCGCCGTCCTTGCCGGCGGCGAGGACCTCTACTTCGAAACCGCCGCGGTCGTTACGACCTTCATTCTTGGCGGGCGCTTCCTTGAGGTGAGGGCCAAGAGGCGGGCCGGATCGGCCCTCAAGGCGCTACTCGAGCTCGACGCGCGCGAGGCGACAGTGATCGATGCCGACGGGCGTGAGCGCCTAATTCCCGCTGAGGAACTTCAGGTGGGCGACCGATTTGTCGTGCGCCCAGGCGAGAAGATCGCGACCGACGGCACCGTCGTCGACGGCCGCTCCAGCATCGACGAGAGCATGCTCACCGGCGAGTCGCTGCCGGTTAGCGCCAGCCCGGGCGACCGCGCGACCGGCGCCACGGTGAATCTCTCGGGTCGGCTGATCGTGCAGGCGACGCGGATCGGAGCCGACACCGAGGTCGCCCAGATCGCGCGGCTCGTCGAGGCGGCTCAGACGGGCAAGGCGCCGGTCCAAAGGCTCGCCGACCGGATCTCGGCGATCTTCGTCCCGGTCGTAATCGTCATCGCGCTCTTCACGCTCGCCGCCTGGCTGCTGATAGACGGCAACGCGTCCTCGGCCTTCACCGCCGCCGTGGCGGTCCTGATCATCGCCTGCCCTTGCGCACTCGGGCTCGCGACGCCCACCGCCCTGATGGTGGGAACCGGGCGCGGCGCGCAGCTTGGGATGATCATCCGGGGCCCCGAGGTTCTCGAATCAACGAGGCGCGTAGACACGATCGTCCTCGACAAGACGGGCACGGTCACGACCGGAAAACTCCAGCCCGCGGGAATGACAACGACCTCAGCGATTGACGAGGCGAGCGCGTGGAGACTGGTCGGGGCGCTTGAGGCGGCGTCCGAACACCCGGTCGCGCGCACGATTGCCGCGGAGGCCGCGCACCGGCAGGAGCCGCAGCTACCGGCTGTTGGCGAGTTCGTCAACCACGAAGGCCTCGGGGTGCAGGGAACCGTCGAAGGCCGCGCGGTGGTCGTCGGGCGACCTGCGCTGCTCGAGTCGGCCGGCATCTCGCTTCCCCCCGAGCTGGCCGCAGCGATGGACGAAGCCCAGGCCCAAGGGCAGACAGCCGTCGCCGCAGCCGTCGATGGCGTAGCGATCGCGGTCCTAGCTGTTTCCGACACGGTCAAGCCCGGCGCCGCCGAGGCGATCACGAGGCTCCAAGCCCTCGGGCTCAAGCCGGTTCTGCTAACCGGTGACAACCAGCGTGCCGCCGCCGCCGTCGCCTCGCAGGTGGGTATCTCAGATGTTGTCGCCGAGGTTTTACCCGCCGAGAAGGCCGAGGAGATCGCAAGACTCCAGGCAGGAGGCGCCGTCGTGGCGATGGCAGGCGACGGCGTGAATG
>JAEMTR010000127.1 GCA_016462245.1 Solirubrobacteraceae bacterium | reverse complement strand
TCTCAGGGTCGCCGATTACGTTCTCTTTCGGAACCCGAACCTCATCGAATACCGGTGAGCCGGTCGGCGAGCCCTTGATCCCCATCTTCTTCTCGAGCTTGCCGATCGAAAGCCCTTCGCGGTCGGCTTCAACGATGAAGGCGCCGATGCGGCGGTTCTCACGGTCGGTCGAGGCCATCACGACGTAGAAGTCGGCGACACCAGCGTTGGTGATCCAGTTCTTCGAACCGTTGATTACCCACTCGTCGCCGTCAAGCTTGGCTGTCGTGCGCATCGCGCCCGGGTCGGAGCCGGCCTCAGGCTCAGAGAGCGCGAAGGCCGGTGACTTCTCACCGCTGGCGCAGCTAGGCAGGAAGCGCGCTTTCTGCTCATCGCTGCCGAAGAGGCGGATCGGCAGCGTGCCAAGGTCCTGCACCATCAAGATCAGCGACGACGAAGCGCAGGACATCGCGATCTGCTCGATCGCAATGTTCAGCATCAGCGCGCCGGTGCCGGTGCCGCCGTATTCGCTGTCGAACGGCAGGCCGAGGATGTCGTTCTCCGCCAGCAGCTTGCGGATATCCCACGGGTATTCAGCGCTGGCATCAATGTCATGCGCGCGCGGCGCGATCTGCTCTTCGGAGATCTGGCGAATCATGTCGCGCAGATCGATCGACTCCTGCGGGATTGAGTAGGCGTCACTAGCTGTATCGGTCATACCGACAGAGTAGTCAGCGCCGCTGCGTAGCATCACTCTCGTGGACGATCCGATTGTGATCAACGGAGGCTTGGCGATCCCGCTGCGCGAGGTTCAGATCCGCACTAGCCGATCGTCCGGGCCCGGTGGCCAGCACGCGAACGTGACCGATTCACGCGTTGAAGCGATCTTTGACGTGCGCGAGTCGGAGTCATTGAGCGAGCGTCAGCGCGAACTGATCACCGAGCGCTGCGGCGGGCCGGTCGTGCGCGCAATCGCGCAAGACGGGCGCAGCCAAGCGCGCAACCGCGAGCTGGCGCTGGAGCGGCTGCGAGAGAAGCTGCGCGAGGGGCTGAAAGTTCGCAAAGGCCGCCGCCCGACGCGCCCGTCGAAGGGCGCGAAGGAACGACGGCTGAAAGAGAAGCGGCAGCGCTCAGAGCACAAGCGCGGCCGCAAGCCACCGCGCGATGATGACTAGGGCTTCTTAGAGCCCTTTCGGGTGGCGAATCTTGAAGCCGCTCGTGGAGCGCATCTCGGTCTGCCAGCGCGTGCCGTTGTCGTCGCGGCCGCTGGTGTCGAAGCGAATTCCGGCAACGGTCATGTACATGTGGCCAGCGTTGGTGTAGATCGTTACCCACTCGCCCTTACCGGCCTCGCCGTAACCGTAGAAGCCGTATGACGGCGCAGGACTCTTCATCAAGTTGGCGCCGCGCAGCGCGTAGCTGACCGAGCCGGAGCAGTCGTAGCCGCTGTCTTCCCACTTGCCGTGGCCGCCGCCCCAGAGGTACGGCTTGCGAGCGATCTTGTTGCCGGCCGCGATGATCTTCTGAACGGCAATCGGAGCGTTCTCAGGCGCGATCGCAAGCCCGCTCTTGGTGACGCGAGCCTTGTTGCCGGGTGCGAGCTCGGCCGGGATCTCGCCAGCGACCGGGTCGCCTGAACTACCGGGCGATGCGTCCTGGCCAACTTCGGTGCGAAGCTCATAAACGTCGCCAGCATCGGCGACGCCATCGACGGGGCGCTTCTGCTTAGCCTCGAAACGCTTAACAGCAGCGACCGTCATCGGGCCAAACTCGCCGCTAGGAACCGGGGCGCGTTTGTCACCGGCGCGGCGCAGGTATGTCTGCAGCTCGCGCACATCGAGGCCGCTCATTCCTGCGACGATCGGGAGGCGCTTGCCGAGCCTCTTCGTAACGCTCGGGTCGCTGCCGACGCCCGCGCCACCGCTGGTGTCCACCGAGCGTGGGCCTCGGGCCGACAGCACGAGAGCTTTGATTGTGCCGCTGCTGGCAACGCCGCTGACGGCGACTTGGGCGGCAAACTGGAACTTCTTGACGGCCTTCGTTGTTTCGGCGGCGTAGCTACCGGTCACCGGAACGGTGATTCCAACGCGGTTTAGAAGCTCTTGTAGTGCGGTCACGTTGGCGCCGGTGGCTCCAACGCGCAAAGTTTTGTTCTGAATCTTAGGAAGCGCGGTCGGCGCGCTGACTACTGGCTGCGTCGTTGCTGCTGAAGCGCTCGCTGCTGGAACCAGCAGGGCGACTACAACAATGGCAATTAGTGGTTTTCGTCTGGTGGTGATGATGGGGAACCCCCTCTTTTGAGTGCCTGCGGGGTTAGCTGTCGGGCTCGCGCGAAAAAGGGCCGCGCTACATCACACTTCGGTGACGATTCGCCCCGGGCTTATTAGGCCTTTGGTTCCCCCGCTCCCTGCCGTCCGTGGACTGCAGAGATTCGGCTTGGTTACTTTGTTCGCGGAAGTCTAGCTGACTCCTGCGATGGATTACGTCAACCTAGCGTTAACGACTTCGGAGAACTACGTCTAAGAGCGCCAAAACAAGCTCTGAGCGGGGGGAAAGCGAATCCAGATCGATCTGTTCGTCGGCGTGGTGAGAGTGATCTCCGAGCGGTCCAAGGCCGTCGATCGTGATATCGATCGCGGCCGCAAAATGGCTCGCGTCGCTCGCTCCACCACGCTCGCCGGCGATGATCGGCCTGCCGAGCAGCTCGGCGGCCGCGGCCAGCAGCGGCGCGGTCTGCTCGCGCGAGTCCATCCCCGGCCATGCTCGCTCGCGGACAAGTTCGATCGAGGCACCGGCGATCTCGCTTGGAATCGACGCTTCGACGGCCTCTAGCGCGGCGAGACTGTCGGCTCGCAGGTCGCAGATCAGTTCGCCGGAGCCAGGCACAACGTTGATCGCTTCGCCGCTGCGCAGAATTGTCGGCACGGCCGTCAGCCGCTCGGGGCCGTTCGGATCGCTCAGCGCCGCGACCAGCTGCGCCGCCTCGGCGAGAGCCAGCAACGCGCTCACCCCCTGCTCGGGGGCGCTGCCGCTGTGGGCGGCGCGACCGTGGGCGATCAGCTTCAGCGTGCCGGCCGCCTTGCGGCGCACGACGACGGCATCGTCGCCATCGGCGCTGCGCTCACCGGCTTCGAAGCAGAAGCAGGCGTCGAAGTCGGCGAAGCGCGCGCTGTGAGCGAACTGGCCGCGGCGCCACTCCTCGTCGGTGACCAGCAGCAGTGCAGCTTCGCCGAGCTCTGGCCTCGCTTGAAGCGCGCGCAGCGCGCCGAGCGCCAGCGCGACGCCTCCCTTCATGTCGGCCGTGCCGGACCCGACCAAGTGGTGGCCGCTGCGCTGCGGCGCCAAGAACGCATCATGCGAGACGACCGTGTCGAGGTGGCCTACCAGCAGGATCTTGAGCTGGCCCGGCCCGTCGATCGAGATCAGCAGGTCGGGCGCGTGCTCAGCCGTCGAGCAGGGCAACCGCTCGATCCGTGAGCCGCCCGGCGCCAGCGCAGAAGCGACGGCGACCGCCCGCTCTGCCGCCGGCGCATCACCCGATGGCGACGAAATCGCTACCAGCGCCTCGGTCTCACGTTCGGCGGTCGTCGCCATCTCAGCGGCGTGGGCTGCGATCCATTCCTGAGCCATTGGCGTACTCTTTCACCGATGGCTAGCAAAGCGCAGGTCGGTGACCCGGCCCCAGATTTCGAGCTACCCGGCACGGATGGAACATTCCGCCTCTCCGAGCACCGCGGCGAGCGCGTGATAATGCTCTTCTACCCCGGCGACAACACAGCGGTCTGCACGAAGCAGTTCTGCTCCTACCGCGACGACAGCGCCGAAATCAAGGCGTTAGGCGCAACCGTTGTAGGGATTTCGCACCAGGACCTCGCCTCTCACGAAAAGTTCATCGCCAACAATTCGCTGACGATTCCGCTGCTGGCCGACGTCGACAAGAAGGTCGCAAAGCTGTTCGGCGTGAGCGCACCGGTGCTAGGAACGCGCCGCGCGGCGCTGATTGTCGACGAGGACGGCGTGATTCGCTACCGCCACGTGCACGCGCTGGGGATCAGTTTCCAAAGCGCCGACCAGCTGGGCAAAGCGCTCGCAGCACTCCCTGCGCGCTAGCCTCAGAGTCGTTATGAGTAGTGAAGAGCCGACAACAGAGCCAGAGGCGGCCGCAGAGGCAGAGCCTGTAGTTGCGCCTG
>JAEMTR010000126.1 GCA_016462245.1 Solirubrobacteraceae bacterium | reverse complement strand
ACTCTCCTTCGAGCAGATCTAATGTCAGAGGGTCAGCCATCTGCCGACCCTACCAGCGCGAAATGCCGTGCAGCCCCTGGAGCCATCTAGCCACTTAAGCCTCATCAAAACTAAGCCGGCGGAGGTTGTGAACACCCTGCGCGAAGAATGAGACACGCTGCTATTCTTCGCCTTTGATAAAAACTACAACTGTTTGTTGATCTGCTGATCGGGTGCTGAGACTCGGCATTCATTGCTCAACACACTGACGGAGGTTTTGAGGATGAATTTGAAGAGCTTTGGAATTGCTGCTGCTGTCGCAGCTGTCGCGGGGCTGGCGGTTCTGCCATCAGCTGGAGCGCACTTTGTGCCGACGACCATGACGACGCCGCTCACCGGTACGAGCATTGGTGCCCCCGCAAAAAACACGACGTATTTTTGCCCGCGCACGATCATGGGTATTTCGTTCCCAATGACGCTGAAAAACCCGGCCACCCCTTGGGTCTCTGGGAAAGCGGTCAGTGTCGCCGGCGCTGAAGCTTTGAAAGTGCCTGGCTCGGTGAAGATGAAGCACACCTTCTCGATCCGTAAGACCGCGACTACCCGAATCCTGAAGGGCAACGGAATCCCGAATCACGCAATCGGCGAGTACCCAGTACCTTCGGATAGCGCGGCCTACGCGTATTACTCGCCGCTTCCGGTTCAGGGTTACGCGAACGCTGCCGAGATTCCAGTCAAGCCGTACGACATGTCGCTGACTGTGCCGCGGAACCCGAAGGTTCAGTCAAAGCCCACTTGCATCGAGTCGCTAGCTATCGGCATTTCCCCGCAGACCGGCGCCGCTATGCACACCGAGATCGCCGTCGATTCTGACTTCACTGCGGTCAGCCCAAGCGCGGCGCTGCCGTACGACAGGTGCTGGGGTCATCCATACGCCACCCAGTACCACTACCACGGCTACACGTGGAAGTGCCTCCCCAACAAGGGGAAGGATGGCGAGCCATCGCCGCTGTACGCCTACGCGGCGGACGGCTTCGGAATCTACGGACCGTATAGCGAGGGTAAGAGCGGTAGCGCGGTAACGGGCTCCACTCAAAAGGTGATCACGAACGCTCAGCTCGACCAGTGCCACGGCCACTACGGCACGGTTAAGTGGGATGGCAAGAAGAAGTACATGTACCACTACCACGTCAACAACGAGTACCCATACTCGGTCGGTTGTTTTCGCGGCAAGGTCGGCAAAATGTCGAAGGTGATGGCGGAGCTCGGCACTTAGTAGTTACAGCTCCAACGATGACGAAGGACCCGGGCGGGCCGTCACGCTGAATGTGGCGGCCCGCCTGCGTCATCGTGGGGGAGAGGCTTGCGGCTTCCGCCGTTTCGGATCAAAGCAAGGAGGACGAGCGAATACGTCGAACTGGATTGCAGCTTCGTACTAGACATAACGCCGTATTTACGAGTATCGTTTTAAAAAACACTGTCCGTTACGTAACAAGGGGGAACAGCAGATGGATACCTTCATGACTTCGACCCAAGAGACTTGGCTTTGGATCGGCACAGCAGGGATGGCGCTAGGAGCGCTCGCAATTCTGGTTGTCGGGCACGGCATGAAGGAGAGCCACCACCGCGTGACCAGCTTCTTCGTCTGCGCAATCGCAGCGTGCCTCTATCTCTTGATGGCACAGGGCCAGGGCGACATCGTCGTTTCCAAGGCCTCGCTTGCGCTAACTCCGCTCGGAGTTGGAGCCGACGTTTCTGCCGAACTGGTCTACTACGCACGCTACATCGACTGGGTCTTCACGACGCCATTGCTGCTGATTGGTCTTTTGACAGTCGCGCTGAAGCCGCTTACCGGCGGCGGTGAGCCGGGGCGTGAGCGGATCGGCCTGATGGCCGGCATCGTCGGTGCCGACGTCTTGATGATTCTGACCGGCCTATTTGGCGCGCTTTCGCTCGATTCGACGCACAAGTACACCTGGTTCATCGTCTCCTGTGGCTTCTTCCTCGCCGTACTTGCCCTGATCTGGGGCCCAGTCCGCGCAGCGGCTGCAGCGCAAGGAGCTGAAACTGCCTCGCTTTACAACAAGCTGCTCGGCATCCTGACCGTGCTCTGGTTCATCTATCCAGTGCTCTGGATCCTTGGTACAGAGGGGACAGGCACAATCAGCCTCAACACTGAGGTGGCGGTATTCACGGTCATCGACCTGACAGCCAAGGTTGGCTTCGGTCTGCTGCTCGTAACCGGCATCAAGAAGATGAGCGGCGCTCCGGCGGCCGCTGAGAAGTCAGCCGCTTAACCAGCGCTGATAAACGCAGCAACTGGCCCCTGGCGCGAACCGCGCTGGGGGCCGTTGTCGTTCTGGGGTCGTGCTGCGCCGGTTCAATTTGGCGCAGGACTCGGACAGAGTTGGCTGCCCTAGCTGAGCGGGCGCATTACGACCGTCGTGGTCGTCGCTCCCGAAGATGAGCCGATAATCCGGAAGATCGTCCGGGTTTTTGGGCTGGCCTTAACGGTGCCAATTGACGCCCACCCACCGCTTAGCGGACGGGTCGAAACGACGACGATCTCGACTTTGCCGCCCTCGCTGTTTTCGGTCTCAATTTTTATCCCGTTGCTGACCGGCGTGACGGTTCGCTTCTTCAGCTTGCCCCAGAAAGGAATCCTCAGCTCGGTACGCGCGTTCTTGGCGCTCACGCGGTAGCGGGTTGTGATCTCCTCCGGCGTGAAGTGCTGACTGACGGCGATCGGCCCAGCCCGGCCGCCGAGTGCCGGCGAGCCGCCCCCAACCCGCCTCGGGCGCCATTGCTTGACGCCCTGCATCACGGTCGCGTATCGGCCCTGAGTCAGCCCGACCAGTCGCCCGCCGACGCTGGCGCGCATGCCGGCCTGAACAATCGTCGAGCCGAGGGTTGTGAGGACACGGCCCTCGCTGTCGAGCAAGCGGGCGGGCTCAAGCCCTCCATAACCGATCACGTTGGCCGGTGTGATCATCGCCGATGAGTAGCGCGGGTTGCTCACCGTCAGTCGCTTGCGCTCGCCATCCCACCAACTCCAACCGCTGGGTGTCGAACCTGCCGCTCCAAGCTGCTTGAGCGCTGCTTCTGAAGCGGTCGCGGCGAGGCGCGACAGCGTGACGACATTGGCGCTGTCGTATCCAAACGGGCTGACGACTCCGTAGCGTGTCGCACCCTTCTGCCCGTGATCCACCATCCACGTGTAACGGGCCAGCGCCTGGTGGAAGAGCCAGCGTGCACGCCTGCGCTCGCTCTCGCTGACCAACCAGCTACTGGTGGCAATCGTCTCCAGGGCCTCTGTGCACCAAGCAAAGTAGTTGACTAACTGCCAGCGCTCGTAGCCTTTTCCGGTATCCCAATTGGGCCAGCCGCCGTGGGTCCACTCTCCCGAGATGATCCGCCGCGCCCACGTGCGCATCCGTGCTGTATCGCTGGCTGAGAGGCGGGGCATGCCGTGCTCAACCATCTCGTCGTAGGCGTCAAAGCCAGTGAAGATAATCGAGGCATACTCGGTCGAGCTGGTCTGATTGATTGGTTCGGATGCTGAAACCTTGGGCCAGTAACTGAGTCCGTAGCCACGGCTCAAGTTGGGGATCAGGTAGCCAGGCATCGGCTTGAACATCCCGGTTGTCCAGGCACGCATGTAGCGCCGAGCCTGAAGCTTCGCGGCGCCCCAGCGTCCGCTCGCCCGCGCAGCGGCGAGCCAGATCCCGATTGGCCAGTTGACTTGGTTTGCCTCGACAGCCGGGGCCGTGAACTGGCGACTTCGGGCGACGGCGTAAACCTTGCTGGCAATCTGCTTCTCTAGCGAGTTCGAGAGTGCCCCACTTTGGACGGCAAGCCCAAGCGCCTCGCAGGCTACGTTGTCAAAGGAAACGTGCTGCTCCCCAGGGTGGCCTTTGATCGACTTGGTGAAGCCGGGAACGTGCGGGTGGACGGTCGACGGGTGTTGCGTATCTCTGGCGTTGGTGATGTAGGCGGGCCAACTAATTAACTGCCTCGCGAGGAAGGGAATCCGATCATCGTTGCGTGACGGCCCTTGGTAACCGGCCATCCTGGCGTTCGAGTAGATCTTCAGCATCCCGACAGTAAGGCGAAACGGTGAGTCGCCGCCATAGCGGTGTTGCTTCTCATCCCAAAACGGTTCCATCTGTTTGACGACCGTGTCCGAATAA
>JAEMTR010000125.1 GCA_016462245.1 Solirubrobacteraceae bacterium | reverse complement strand
GAGAGCCGCGCGCGCGAATCAAGGATCGGCGCCTGGGCGTCCGAGCAGGGCTCGGTGATCGAAAGCCGCGAGCAGCTGCTCGCGCAAGTAGAGGAAGCCGGCGCGCGCTTCGAAGGCGAAGGCGTTCAGCGCCCTCCGCACTGGGGTGGATACATCGTCAGGCCCGAAGCAATCGAGTTCTGGCAGGCCGGCGAGTTCCGGCTGCATGACCGTTTCGTTTATCGTCGTAGTGACGGTGGCCAGTGGGTTACCGAGCGACTCTCCCCTTAGAACCCGAAAGGCCACACATGTCCGAAGGTAATCGCCGCTTCCTACTCGCCGAGCGCCCTTCAGGGCCCGTCGATGACAAGACTTTCAATCTCGTAACTGAGGACGTCCCCGAGATCGCCGACGGCGAAGCGCTGGTGCGCGTGAAGTGGATTTCGATCGACCCGACTAACCGGATGTGGATCGGCGCTGAGCCGACCTACCTGCCGCCTGTTGGAATCGGCGAGGAGATGCGCGCGCTGGGGCTGGGCGAAGTCGTTGAATCGAAGAGCGACGACTATCCGGTTGGCGCGATCGTCACCGGCCTGACCGGCTGGCAGGACTACATGGTCACGAGCGCCGCGATGCCTCTGATGACAGTTCCGGCCGGAATCCCGGTCGAGCCGCAGACGCTGCTCGGAACGCTCGGCATGACCGGCTGCACCGCCTACTTCGGCATGCTTGAGATCGGTGACCCGCAGGAAGGCGAAACGGTTGTCATCTCGGCTGCCGCCGGCGCAGTTGGCTCGGTCGCAGGCCAGCTCGCCAAGCAGCGCGGCGCGCGCGTCGTCGGCATCGCTGGCGGCCCGGAGAAGTGCGCCTGGCTGAAAGATGAGCTTGGCTTCGACGAAGCGGTCGACTACAAAGCCGAGGATTGGCGAGCGCAGCTTAAGGCCGCGACGCCGAACGGGATTGACGTTGATTTTGAGAACGTCGGCGGCGAAATCATGGAGGCCGTCTTCTCGCGCCTCAACATGAACTCCCGCGTTGTGCTCTGCGGCCTGATCTCCGGCTACAACGACACCGAGCCAGCGCCCGGCCCGCGCACCTTCGGCAACCTGCTGGTGCAGCGCGTAACGCTGAAGGGCTTCATCATCCTCGACTACTACGCCCGCTTCCCCGAAGCGCTCGAGGCGCTCGGCGCGATGGTCGCCGCTGGCACGCTGCGCAGCGAGGAGACCGTCGTCGAAGGCTTCGACCAACTGCCGGCCGCGCTGAACATGCTCTTTGCTGGGGAAAACACAGGGAAGCTCGTAGTTCACATCGAAGAGTGAGCAGGGCCTGAGCGGTTCTCAGACTTCTTTAAGACTCGAACCCCATGATGGTGGCACCCCCCAACCACCAAGGAGTTAATTGAAATCATGAAACGCTCACTACTCACCGCTTTCGTAGCGGCAATGGCAATGACCGCGGTGCTCGCCACCGTTGGCTTCGGCGCCACAAAGAAGTCGAACAAGACTTCCAGCGGCAAGACCAACAGCGCTCAGGCACAGACCCAGACGGGCCCGCCTCCGACGATGTCGGAAATGCTCGCCAAGCGCACAGCCCAGAAGACGGCTCACCAGGCCGCACTCTCAGCCGAGCTCGGCGTTAGCGCCAAGCAGCTCTCGGACGCAATGGCCGCAGTCAAGAGCGACAAGCTTGACGCCGCTGTTGCAGCCAACAAGCTGACGGCCGCGCAGCGCACGGCGATCATCGCCTGCGAAGGCGCTGAGCTAACTTGCGACCGCTCGAACCTCCCTGCCGGTGGACGCGGTGGACCAGGCGGGCGCGGACACCGCGGCGGCCCTAATGGCGGCCCGGAAGCAATCGCGTCGGCTCTCGCAGCGAAGCTCAACTTGCCTGAGGCAACTGTTGTGGCTGCGCTGAAGAAGACGAAGCCAGCCCGCCCGGCAGGCCAGAAGCAAGGCCCGCGCGGTCAGGGTGGCCCGGCCGGTGTTGCAGGCCCGATGGGAATGAACTAGCAGTTAGTTACGCGATACTGGCGGAACTGTGACCGAATCAAACCCGCCGATCCTCGTAGTTGATGACGAGGCTCCGATTCGCCAAGCCCTCGAGCGCGCACTGCGCCTCGAGGGCTTCGGCGTTGAGTGCGCCTCCGGAGGGCGCGAAGCGCTTGAAGCCGTAGCGCGCCGCGCGCCGGCGGCGATCATCCTCGACGTGACGATGCCGGACCTAAATGGCCGCGTCGTCTGCGCAAGACTGAGGGCCGACGGAGTAAAAACGCCAATCCTGATTCTCTCAGCCCGCGACGAAGTTGACGACCGGATCGCCGGGCTGCAGGCCGGCGCCGACGATTACCTCGTAAAACCGTTCGCTGTTGAAGAGCTGATTGCACGCCTCCAAGCATTGCTGCGCCGCGCTGGCGCCGAGCCGGAGCAGCGTGAGGAGTTTCAGGACGCGCTGACGGTCGGCGACCTTGTCGTAGACCCGTCGGCGCGGACGGTAAAGCGCGGCGGCCGCGAACTCGAATGCACGCGTCGCGAGTTTGAGTTGATCGAAGTCTTTGCTCGTAATCCGGGGATCGTGCTCGAACGCCAGCGGCTACTGGAACTCGTCTGGGGCTACGACTGGGTTGCCGACACCAACGTCGTCGACGTTTTCGTCAGCTACCTGCGACGCAAGCTCGAAGAGAACGACGAACCGCGGATGATCGAAACCGTTCGTGGCATCGGCTTCGTGCTGCGCGACCCTGCCGCCGCCGGCGCCAAATGAGCCCCAAGAGCCTCACTGGGCGCGTCACTTTGGCCGCCGTCGCCGCGGTCGGCGGCGCGCTACTGGTCGCTGGCCTTGCCGTGATCATCTTCAGCGCCCGCTCCGATCAGGCTCAGCTTGATCGCGAACTGACTCGCCTCTCTCGCCAGGTTGACCGCCGCGCCGGGCCCGTCTTCTCGCCGCCCGATCAAGCCCCGCCTGGCGGCGGTATGCAGGGCGGCGGCCCCGGCGGCCCCGGCGGCCCAGGCGGCCCAGGCGGCATGAGGGGCGACGGCCCCGGCGGGGTTCGGCCAGGCCGTCAGCCGCGCCAGAATGGCCCGCTCGAGCCCGGCGGTGATCGCTTTACGCGTGTTGTTCTAGCCAACGGTCAGAGTTACAGCGGCGGCGCCGCGGTGCCAGCGAATTTTCCCCTCACCACGGCCGGCGAACTAGTAACAGTCAGCGCAGGAGGCGAAGACTGGAGAACTCTGTTGACAGACCTGCGCGACGGCGATCGCCTGCAGGTAGCGGCGCGGCTGAGCGGTATTCAGGACAGCGCCAAGCGGCTGCGGATCGTCGTCATCGCGGCGCTGCTCGGCGCGCTGCTGGCGACAGCGCTGATCACGCGCTCACTCGCGAAGCTCGCGCTCGGCCCACTGCGGCGCCTCGCGACGACGGCCGACCAGGTCGCCGCGACAGCCGACCTCTCGGTTCGCGTTCCCGTTGGCGAAGGGCCCGAGGAAATAGACGAGCTGGCGACCGACATCAACGCAATGCTCAGCCGCCTCCAGCGCAGCGCCACGGAGCGCGAAGCGGCCCTCGCGAGCGCGCGCCGCTTTGCCGCCGACGCCGGCCACGAGCTGCGCAACCCGCTGACAAGTCTGCGAGCCAACCTTTCGCTAATTGAACGCAGCGGCAACCTCGGCGACGAAGACGTGCGCGCCGCCGTCGCTGCCTGCGCCGGCGATAGCGCCCGGCTAGTGGCACTCGTCGACCAGCTTCAGCAGCTGGCGCGCGGAGAGGCCGGGCCACCGGCAACATCGGAGCAGGTGGATCTCAGCGAGCTGGCCGACACGGCCGTCGTCGCGCTGGCCTCGCGCTTCCCGGGCGTGACGGCGAGCTTACGCGCGCCCGAGAGCGGCCCGGTCGTGAAAGCTGAGGCCGAGAGCCTGCGGATGCTGCTCGACAATCTGCTCGACAATGCCGCGCTGCACGGTCGCCCTGACGGAACTATCGAGGTCGTTATCGAAACGCTCACAAGCGGCGAGTCCGTGATTGAGGTCAATGATGACGGGGCAGGGATTCCCGAAAGCGAGCGCGCCCACGTGCTTGAGCGCTTCGTCCGCGGCGAAGACGCGCGCGGCGCCGGCACCGGCCTCGGACTAGCGATAGCTGCTGCCCAGGCCGCCCGCTACGGCGGCAGTCTCACGCTTGGCGACTCGCCACTCGGCGGCTTGCAGG
>JAEMTR010000124.1 GCA_016462245.1 Solirubrobacteraceae bacterium | reverse complement strand
GCGCCGTCGAGGAAGGCGCGCGCGTCAGTGTTGTTGCGCAAGCTGAGGAAGCGGCCGCCGCCGGCCATAACGAACAGGAAGGAGGGGGCGAAGGCAACCAGCGAAGCCAGCAGCGCGCCGCCAAGCCCAGCTGCTGCGTAGCCGACGACGGCGACGGTCTGAACGACCGGCCCTGGCGTGATCTGCCCGAGCGCAACGGCGTTGAGGAACTGCCCGTCGGTCATCCAGCCGTAAACGCGGACGGCGTCCTCTTGCATGATCGGCACGATCACGAAGCCGCCGCCATAGGACAGGGCTCCGACTTTGAGCGCAGTCCAAGCGAGCTGTATTTGGGTCGAAGCTGCCGTTGTGGCCGCCAGCAGCAGCGCGACTGCGGCCGGCGCGCCAAACGACGAGAGCGGCGGCGCCTGAGCGCGACGGATGATCAGCTCGACCAGGCCGCAGCCGATCAGCGCCAGCACGACGAATGGCCCGACGGCGATGACCGAGATCGCGCCGACAGCGATGTAGGCGACGGCTCGCCAGCGGCGCAGGCCCTCGTGCGGGGCGAGGCTGCTGCGACTTAGGTCCCAGCCGACGCGAAGCACGACGCCGATCACGGCCGCGCCGGCGCCTGCACCGACACCGCGCAGCCAGTCGGCCGGCGCGCTGCTGAGCGAGATCGCTGCCAGAACGATGATCATCACCAGCCCGGGGATGATGAAAAGAAGCCCGCCGATCAGCGCCGCCCACTGCCCGCCTACGCGCAGCGCGCAGTAGATCGCAAGCTGCGTTGAGGCCGGCCCCGGCAGCAGGTTGCAGGCTGCGTTTGCGTGCTCAAACTCGTCTGGCTCAATCCACTGCTCACGTTCGACGCATAGCTCGCGCAGCATCGCGACGTGTGCCTGCGGCCCGCCGAAGCCGGTGAAGCCGAGCCGCGCCCACTCGCGCGCGACCGTTCCGATCGATGTTTGGTGCGCCATCTAAGGCGATGTTCGCACGGCGTTCACTCGTGCTCGTTTAGGATCGGTGAATGGATCAACTGGCCGACCACGCGACGCGCCTGCTCAGCCGCCTGATCGCGCACAACACGGTTAATCCGCCCGGCAACGAGCGCGCTTTGCAAGAGGAGCTTGCGGCCGATCTAAAGGATGCGGGCTTCGAAGTGACGCTCGTCGGCCGAACAGAGGAGCGGCCGAACCTCGTAGCGCGGCTGCGCGGCGCCGCCGATGGGCCAACGCTCTGCCTGCTCTCGCACTGCGACACGGTGCTCGCCAACGCCGACGAGTGGACTCATGACCCGTGGTGTGGCGAAGTGATCGACGGCGAGCTTTGGGGTCGCGGCGCGCTCGACATGAAGTCGCAGACGGCAGCCGAGGTGGCGGCCGGAATTGAATTGGCGAATAGCGGTTGGCGTCCGGCCAACGGGGATTTGCTGATCGTCTGCCTCGTTGACGAGGAGACCGGCGGCGCCGACGGCGTCGCTTGGCTCTGCGAAAATCATCCTGACCTGGTCCGCTGCGACTACTCGCTCAATGAGGGCGCCGGCGCCTTTTTTGAACTTGGCGACGAACGGCTCTACGGCGTTTGTGTGGCAGAGAAGGGCGTCTGCCGCTTCACGATCACGACCGACGGCGTTGCCGGCCACGCCAGTAATCCGCGCTTCGGTGACAACGCGCTGCTGAAGCTGGCGCCGCTGATCACCGCTCTGGGCGAGTGGGATCCGGTCTATGACCTGACCGACGGCGCCAGCGCTCTGATGACCGATCTTGGCGCGCCGGTGGAAGGCGACGACGTCGGCGCCGCGCTTGATCTCCTGCGCCAGCGCGAGCCGCTGCTGGCTGCCTTCGTCGAGCCGATGCTTGGCCTCACTTTCGCGCCGACGATGATCTCGGCGTCAGAGAAGATCAATGTGCTTCCCTCACAGGCCGCGCTGCGGGTCGATTGCCGCACGCCGCCGGGCCTTGGCGAGGAACTCGTCCGCAAGCGCGTTGCAGAAGTTATCGGCAGCGAGGGTTACCGGCTGGAGTTCACCGAGCAGGCGATCGGCAATGGTTCGCCGGTCGAAAGCCCGCTGATGGATCTGCTCAGTGGCTGGATCGCGCGCGAGGACCCGGGCGCGCGCACAGTGCCGGTCGTGCTGCCAGCTTTCACCGACTCGCGCACGATCCGCGCGACCTTCCCGGACTCCGTCTCCTACGGCTTCTTCCCGATGCGCCACACCTCGCTGGCACAGATGTGGCCACTGATCCACGCCCCCGATGAGCGGATCGACGTCCGCGACCTAGCCTTCGCTGCTCGCTGCTTCAGCGAGATCGCGCAGGAGCTGCTCGGCTCGGCTTCGTAGACTGCGCAGAAGAATGTTTGATCGCATCGACCACGTTGGCATCGCCGTTGAGGCGATCGACCCTGCGCTAGAGCTCTACGAAACAACGCTCGAGATGAAGCTGGTGCACCGCGAAGTCGTTGAGGAGCAGGGCGTTGAGGCCGTCCTGCTCGACCTCGGTGAGAACCACATCGAGCTGCTCCAGCCGCTCAGCCCCGACACTCCCGTCGGCCGCTTTCTTGAGCGCAGCGGCCCGGGGATGCATCACATCGCCTACCAGGTCAGCGACATTGAGAGCGAGCTTGCTCGGCTCCGCGCGGCAGGAATTGAGCTGATCGACGAGCAGCCGCGGGTCGGCATCCGTGGTTCGCTTGTAGCTTTCGCCCACCCCAAATACACCGGAGGCGTTCTGACCGAGATCGTCCAGCCGGCGGAGGATCACTGATGGCCAAGGAATCAGCAGAAGGCGAGCGCGTAGTGCTCGGATTTAAAGGTGGAGGCTCGTTGCCTTTGAAACTCAGCGCCAGCGACCGCGAGAAGCTTTTTAGTTCGCTCGAGCAGGGCGGCTGGATCGACCTCAACGATGAGGACGGTCCGGTGCGCGTTGATTGCTCGCAGGTTGTTTACGTGCGCAGCGAGAGCGAAGAGCACCGCGTCGGCTTTGGCCTCGGCTAGCCGCCCCGGCCTGCCGCGCAGCTCGAACGGATTAGTGGCTTAGGCGATGAAGGTCGGAATAATCGGCATGCCCAACGCCGGCAAGTCGTCGCTCTTCAATGCGCTCACTCAGGCCGGTGCTCAGGCCGCCAACTATCCCTTCACGACGATCGAGCCGAACGTCGCCGTCGTCCCGGTTGAGGACGAGCGGATGGTCAAGGTCGCCGAAACGGTCGGCGCCTCAGAGATCGTTTGGGACACGATCGCCTTCCACGACATCGCCGGCCTCGTCGCCGGGGCGCACAAGGGGGAGGGGCTAGGCAATCAGTTCCTCGCCAACATCCGCGAAACCGACGCGTTGCTCCACGTAGTCCGTGCTCACGGCGATTCGAACGTGATCCACTCCGAAGGCAGCGTCGACCCGCAGCGCGACATCGAGATCATCGAAACCGAACTGATCTTCGCCGACCTTGAGCAGGCTGAACGCCGCCACCAACGAATCGCCCGCGAGGCTCGCAGCGGCGACGCCCACGCGATCGCCGAAGAAGCGTGGCTCGCGGCCGTAATCGAGGCGCTCAGCGCCGGCCGCCCGGCCCGCACCGTTCCCGTTCCCGGCGACGCGCCGGATGCGATGCGCTTGCTGCAGCCGCTGACCGGCAAGCCGGTGCTCTTCATCGCCAACGTCGATGAGGGCGATCTCGCCGTGCCGGAAGTCGTCAGCGTGCACGCCGCCAAAGAGGGCGCTGGCGCTGTTGCGATCTCCTCGCGGCTTGAAGCTGAGCTATCTGAGCTGAGCGACGAGGACGCCGCCGCGATGCGCGCCGAGCTTGAGCTCGACGAGTCGGGGCTGGAGATGGTCGTCCGCGGCGCTTTCGAACTGCTCGAACTGATCGCCTTCTTTACCGCCGGCGAGGCGAAACCAGCGCAGTCCTGGCACCTGCGCCGCAGCTCAACTGCTTGGGACGCTGCCGGCGCAATCCACAGCGACATTCAGAAAGGCTTTGTTCGCGCTGAGATCATCGGCTGGGAGGCGCTGGTCGAGGCCGGTGGCTACGCCCCAGCGCGCGACCGCGGCACGCTTCGAACCGAAGGCCGCGACTACCAAGTAGCCGACGGCGACGTAATCACAGTCAACTTCACGCCGTAGTCGCGGAGGCCTTCTCGAGCCGCTCGGCGAGCCGGTTCATCCCCAGCTCGCGTGCTGCCTTGGCGCCGCGATCGGCCGAGAGCGGGGCGTCCTTCGGCCGCTTCAATTTGATCGT
>JAEMTR010000014.1:13497-16458 GCA_016462245.1 Solirubrobacteraceae bacterium | reverse complement strand
GCGGGCGCGCCGAGACGGTGCCGCGCAGCCCCTGCAGGCAGGCCAGCAGCGCAGTCTCTTCGCCAACGACGTACGAGCCGGCGCCTTCAACGATCGTCACGTTGAAGTTGAAGTCGCTGCCGAGAATGTTGTCTCCGAGCAGGTTCTCGGCCTCCGCCTGCTCGACCGCTTCGCGCAGGATGATTGTCGACTGCGGGTATTCAGAGCGGACGAGCACGAAGCCTTGGTCGGAGCCAACGGCGTAACCGGCCAGCGCGAGCCCTTCGAGCAGCAGCTCCGGCGACTGTTCCATCAGATACTTGTCGATGTAGGAGCCGGGGTCGCCCTCATCGCCGTTGGCGACGATGTACTTCTGCTCACCGGGCGCGTTGCGGGCGAACTCCCACTTGTTGCCGGCCGGGAAGGCGGCGCCGCCGCGGCCGCGCAGGTCGGCGGCCTTCGTTTCTACTTGGAGGAGATCTTCGGGGGTGAGCTCAGCGAGCGCGCGGCGCAGGCCGGCCCAGGTGCCGGGCTGGGTTAGAACAGGGTCTGCGAGCAGGCTGCGCATCGGCGGCTCGCCAGCTTGAACAGTGTTGCCTTCGATCACGCGCTCGATCACGCCGGGGCCGGCGTCGATCACGTCGTTGTCGCGCACCGCCGGGCTGCTGTGGCAGAAGCCGAGGCAGACGGTTTCGGCGACCGAGACGCTGCCGTCATCGCTCACTTCGCCGATCCCAACGCCGAGCCCGTCGCAGATCCGCTGCGCGCTGTCGGCGTCGCCGGCCTCAAAGCAGGCGGTGCCGGTGCAGATCCGCACGTGGCGCTTGCCGCGCGGCGCGATCAGGTCGTCGTAGAAGGTTGCAATGCCGTAGACCGACGCTTCGGGCAGTTGGTAGTCGGTCGCGACGGCGCGGATGTCGTCGTCGGTGAGCGTGCCGGTCTCGGCGACAATTTCGCTCAGCTTCGCCAACGCCGTCGGTGCATCGACGGGATGGTGGCGGCGCGTAAGTTTGATCAGGTTGCTTGCCATTAGCTTCAAGGACGAGACTAGACCTATTCGTCCTAAACGTCATCGTGCCAGATCCGCGGGCGCATTGCGACTTTTTTTGCGGCGCGAGCGCGGGCTGCGGCCGCGTGGCGTCGGCGGCTCGCTAGGCTGCGACTGTCGCGCAGACGATGCGCGGCCCCGGAGGGGTGCCGGAGCGGTTGAACGGGGCAGTCTCGAAAACTGTTGTGCGGGTAACCCCTGTACCGAGGGTTCGAATCCCTCCCCCTCCGCTTACGTACTGCAATGGTTGGCTGATGGCAACGCAACTGGCGCGTTCTACGCTGACATTCGGTAGTTTTCTCACCAGAGGTAGTTCCAAGTCATCTGTTGGCGCGCGACAACCGTCGCGCCACCGGCTCTTGACACACCAACGCTGTTTTGAATAGAGGGTGAGGGAACAATGAGTTTGGTTCCTGATGGTTCGTGGAGGCGGATCGCAACCGTGCTGTCGGGTGTCTCTGCGGTGCTGCTTTGCGCAGCAACATTCGCTAGCCCAGCTCAGGCGATCTCAGGTATTCTCGGAACCACCAACGGCCTCCCGCGCGGGATTGCGGTTGATTCGGCCGGCAACATCTACACCGCCAACTCCACCTCGGATGATGTGACGAAGATCACGCCCAGCGGCACATCAAGCCTCCTCACCCTGGCTGGCGGCACCGACCCGGGCGGGATTACGGTTGATTCGGCCGGCAACGTCTACACCGCTAACTTCTCCTCGAATAATGTGACTAAGATCACGCCCAGCGGCACATCAAGCCTCCTCACCCTGGCTGGCGGCACCCGCCCGACCGGGATTACGGTTGATTCGTACGGCAACCTCTACACCGCCAACCGCGACTCGGCCAATGTGTCGAAGATCACGCCGACCGTGACGAACGGCCTGCCCGACATTTTTCCGGCGCCGCCAGAAAGGCCTTCAGCGCCAACTGCCGCGGTCGGCAGTCCGGGAAGTGGCACCGCAACCGTAACTGTCGCAGCCAATCCAATTTCGGCTGCCTTTGGAGTCCCGTCCTCCTACACGATCAGCGCGACCCAGGACGCGTCGAAACAGTGCATCGTCACGAGCCCAACCACGTCCTGCAGCGTTACCGGCCTAACCGTTGCGACTGCGTACACGTTCACCGCGCGGGCAAACCTCAACAGCTGGCAGACCGCTGCGTCAGCAGCGTCGAACAGCGTCACGCCAGCAGCGGCCGTGCCCGACCCAACGCCGACACCCAACCCAACACCAACACCCAAGCCAGCAAAGCCAGCCGTAACTTGGTCCTCATCAGCGAAAGCGAAGACCATCACCGCCGTGATCACCCCGGTAGCTGGCGTTACCTACACGCTCACCGCAAAGAGCGGGCGGAAAACGAAGAAGGGTTCCTGCAAGAACGTCACGATCAAAAAGGGCAAGAAGAAGGTCGCTCGCCGCTCCTGCACCGTGAAGCTCGCGAAGGGTAAGTGGCTTGCCACGGTGACGCCAAAGAAGGGCTCCATTAGCGGCACCGTGAACAGCAAGAGCTACAGCTTCAAGTAGCCCCGCCGCTCGCGCGTTCCCAACACAGTTCCCACGACCACCCAGGCACCCCGGAAACCTAAGCAAACAGGCGGGAATGCTCATTTGCCGCAACAGACTCGATCACCTTCGATGACGACGAAACTGTTGTGCGGGTAACCCCTGTACCGAGGGTTCGAATCCCTCCCCCTCCGCTTACGTTCCGTGATGGAGGGCTGATCGAGGCTCACTTGGCGCGGCCCGGCTTGTAGTCTCGCTCGCGAGCCGGAATATGAACAGCATGCGCGCCGAGATAATGCGGAACTTCCCGCGCCCCAGCTCGCCGGAGCTTGGCCAGATGGCTTGGGGATCTTTCATCTCCAGCCTTGGATCTACCTTCCAAGTCTTTGCCTTCACGTATGTCGTCTACGCGACTACAAAGTCGGCGCTGGCG
>JAEMTR010000014.1:5403-13487 GCA_016462245.1 Solirubrobacteraceae bacterium | reverse complement strand
TTATGGTCGGCGTCTCGTTCGCGGTCGCGTTTGGCTTTCTCGCGCTGCCGGCCGGCAAGCTTGCAAAGCGCTTCGATCACCGCAGAATTGTCGCCCTCGTCAGCATCGCCAAAGCGCTTATTTACGCCGCAATCCTGGCGCTCCAGCTGACCGACAAGCTCAGCGTCACGGCGATTTTGATCAGCAGCGCAGCGTCAGGCGCAACTTCTGCGATCCAGTACCCCTGCTGGCAGCAACTGCTGCAGCAATTTTCTGCCAAAGGACGGCTAGATGAATCCGACGCGCTCTTCTCCTCGCTCTCGTCGATCACATCTGTAGCTGGAGCTCTAGTCGGAGGCGCATTGCTGGACGCCGTCGGGCCCGCGCCACTTTTTGCCTTCAATGTCCTCAGCTACGTGCCGCTGGTGTTCATCGTCGTCCGTCTCCCCGATGACGCCGCGGCGAAGGCGGCTGCCAAGGCGAAGGGTGCGTCCGCACCGTTGAAGGCTGCCCTTTCAGCAATGAGAGGATCAGCCGCCGTCCGCATGGCAGTCATCTTCACGGCGCTACTTGAATTGTTGGCGTGGCCACTCGTCTCTCTGCTCCCAAAGCTTGCTTCCGAAGTGGGATCTGCAGCGAAGGTCTACGGGCTGCTGCTGGCCTCGTTCTACGCGGGCGCGGCACTCGTGGCGGTGCTACTGCGACGCTGGAAGGAACGCGAACGGTACAGCCGCATCATCAGATTTTCAGCGATCGCAAGCGGCGGAGCGTTAGTGATCGTCGGCATCGTAGGAATCGCGCCGCTTGGTACGGCGCTGACGCTCGCAGGGCTGTCAGTAGTTCTCGCTGCGGCCGGCCTCGGGCTAGCGACGGCGCAGGCAGTGCTCAGCGCGATAACTCAGCTTGGCGTCCCGAAGAAAATTGAGGGCGAAGTACTCGGCGTCTTCGCCCTGATCACGATCTTTTTTGGAACGATCGGCGCTTCGGCTGCGGGCTACTTGGCGGACTTGCTCGACGTATGGTGGCTGCCGTTGGCAAGTGGGGCGTTGGTCGTAGTCATAGTGATCCTGATCCGTTTGCGCCGTGGCTTCCAAGTGCTCAATGATGCCCAACCAAAATCTAGTGTTCCGCGGAAGCATCTAGAGCGCCATGCTCGCAGCCGCCACTCAACTGAAGGCCGATTCACAGTCCTGGCTCACGTACGCAAGCCGCTCTCGGTAGGTACAGACGAGAGCGGCGTGCGTGATGAAGACAGATTGAAGGCGTGAGCTCGGCAGTCAGGGAAGCAGCACTTAGGGCCATGCAACGCTGACGCTGACCTCCTACCAACGCGAAACGCCGTGCAGCCCGCGGAGTCGGCTAGCCACTTAAGCCTCATCAAACGCAATCTGGCGAAGTTTGTAAACAGCTGGCGTGAAGAGTGAAGCGCCCTGCTATTCGTCGCCTTTGATAAAAACTACAACCGGTTGCGAGCGATTGCTTTGTGCCCCGTGCGGCATTAGTGTTTGACTTCTGTGGAGGAATCAAGTGCGCCAGCTTCAAGGCCGACGCGGCCGGCGATTCCGCCCAGGCTGGAGCTGGCGGCTGGGTTCTCGTGGCGCATTCTTGTAGTCCTCGCACTCGCGGCGGTGGTGATCTTCGCGCTCTGGCATATCCGCGTCGTCACGGTGCCACTTTTCTTCGCGATGGTCTTCGCAACGCTGCTGCTGCCACTTACCGACAAACTCACGGCGCTCGGGCTGCCGCGGGCTTTGGCGGTGCTGATCTCGATCGTCATCTTCCTCGGCCTGCTGGCGCTAGCGGCGACGCTGATCGTCGGATCGATCGTTGGTCAAGCCGGGCAGATCGGCCGCCTAATCAGCAGCGGCGCCGCTGAAGTCTCGAGCTGGAGCCACCCCGGAAGCGGCCCGCTGGGCAGCGACCGGAGCGCTGTTGAGGGCGTCGTCTCAAAGCTCGGGCCAGGGCTCAAGACTGCTGGCTCGGGTCTGCTCTCAAAAGCGTCGCACGAGGTTCCTGTGGTCGTTTCGGTCTTTGCCGGGGCGCTTATCTCGCTGGCATTCTTGATCTATCTGCTGGCCGGGGCAGCAGGGCTGCGCGACTGGGTCGTGCAGCAGGCAGCGCCAAGCCGCCGCGTCGCCGTTGGACGATCGATTACTGCCGGCTGGACAACCTTGAGTGGTTATGTGCGCGGAACATTGCTGATCTCAATCTTCGTCTCGTTCTTCATCGGGATCGGCGCGATCGCGCTCGGGCTGCCGATCGCCGGAACGCTGATCGCAATCACCTTCTTCTGCGGCTTCATACCAATCCTTGGCGCCTTCATCTCGGGGCTGATCGTCTTCTTGATCGCGCTGGCCGGCGGCGGGGTTGACTCGGCGCTGATCATGCTTGCCGTTCTACTCGTCGTTCACGGTGCTGAGTCGATCTGGATAGCGCCGATGACCTACCGCAAGACCGTCGCGCTGAACCCAATCGTGACGCTGGCGGCAGTAACTGCAGGCGCCGCCCTGATGGGCATCGTTGGCGCGATCATCGCCGTGCCAATCGTCGCCTTCTTCTGGGTAGTGCTGAAGGAGCTGCGCAGTCAGTGGGCGGCCGAGGATGGGGCTGCCGCGGCTAGCGGCTGAGCACGCTGGCCTCTATTGAGAACCCGTTGTCGTGGCTGCGGCCGCCGGAACAACCGGCTGAGCGCCAAGCCCCGGCACCGTTGCAAGCTCGTTGATCGCGTCGATGATCGCGGCGCTAACAATCAGCGCGCCCTCTGGCTCATAGTGAATTCCGTCGGAGCTGCGGGCGCGCTGGAGCTGGCCGGAGGCGTCGGGGAGGAAGTCGGCGTAGTTGCCCTTCCCGTCCTTCAATTTGTCGAAGAGATCAACGTAAGCGACTAACCCCTTCCGCTTCTCAGCCTCGCTCTTCTGAATCGCGTTCATCTTCGCCCAGCGAGCGGCGAGCGCCGGGTCGCGCGGAATCGGCAGGCCGAGCATCACGAGCTGGCCGCCCTTCGCGGTGATCGAATCCATCACGCCTGCAACGCGCCGGGCGTACTCGGCCAGCCAGGCCGGAGTTCCGAACTCCTCGGCGCCGGCGACGCCGGTGAAGCCGAGCCCGTCGTTGGCGCCGAAGGTCGCGACCGTCATGTTCGGCTTTAGCGCCTTGATCTGCTGCGGTAGATAATCGAACCAGTTGAAGATCTCCGGCTGAACGAGACCGGTGGCGGCGTGGGCGTCGGTCACGCCGAGCGCCTTGATCGCCGGATTGGTTGAGATCTTGTCGAGCAGCACCGGGGCGGGGTCGGTGATCAGGGAATCGCCGGTCAGGTAAAGCCCCATCGGCTTGGCGGCCGAGTAGACCGGCTTGGTTGGCGCGGCCGAAGCCTTAGGGCCTTTCGCTGTGATCGCCAGCTCACCGACCAGCTTGTCGTCGCCGCTGCGCCCGAGCGCGGCCTTCAGCAGCGCGCGCGGCTGATCGATCTGGAAGATGCCGCTAACCCCGGCGAGCCCGGCGGTCAAGGTTCCCGCGATGTCGCGGCCGATTCCCGGCCCCTGTGCCAAGGCCTGCTTGTGCATCCCCTGCGCGTTCAGCAGCGCCGCGACGACGAGGCCGGTGAAGAGCGCCACGAGCACATGGCCAGCAGGCATCGTGCGCCGCTGCGGGTCCTGTTCTGGAAGGCCGTGTTCGTCCATTAGAACTGGAAGTAGATGAACGGGGCGACGCCCGCCGGGCCGAGGACATTGATCACCATCAGCACGAAGCCGGCTGCGGCGCCCTGCGCGTAATAGGGGAAGCGGCTGACGCGGGCTTGGAAATCGTCCCAGAAGTTGACCGGCAGGAACTGAATCGCGATCCCGGTCGCGACGGCGGCGAGAACGCCGAGCGAGATCGCCGGAGAACCCTGCCCCCAGCCGGTGAAGAGCCGCTCGATAACGCCGAGCGCCTGACCGAAAGTTTCAGCGCGGAAGAAGATCCAAGCGAAGCAGACGAAGTTAAAGGTGATCAGCCATGCCAGCCATTTGCGCATCGGCGGCTTCCCGGCGGCGGTGCGGCGCCCGCGCGCCAGCCGCTCGATGATCAGCGCGCTGCCGTGCAGCGCGCCCCAGAAAAGGAAAGTCCAGTTGGCGCCGTGCCAAAGGCCGCCGATAACCATCGTCAGCATCAAGTTGCGCTCAGTCTCGAACCGACTGCCTCGGTTGCCTCCGAGTGGGATATAGAGGTAATCGCGCAGCCAGCGCGAGAGCGTCATGTGCCAGCGGCGCCAGAAGTCCTGAACCGAGGTGGCACGGTAAGGGCTGTTGAAGTTGTCGGGGAAGCGGAAGCCGAGCAGCAGCGCGACGCCGATCGCAATCGTGCTGTAGCCGGCAAAGTCGGCGAAGATCTGGACCGCGTAGGCGTAGATCGCGAGCAACACCTCGGGCGCACTGTGCAGCTTCGGCGAGCCGAAGACCGGGTCAACGATCTTGGCGCAGGTTGATGCCAGCACAACCTTCAGAAAGAGTCCGCCAAGGATCAGCGCAAAGCCGCGCGTAGCGTCAACTTCGCGCGGATCGGGCGGATTGTCGAACTGCGGAATCAGCTCGGCCGGGCGAACGATCGGCCCGGCGACGAGATGCGGGAAGAAGGAAAGGAAGACGGCGAAGCGCGAGAGCGAAACCGGCTCGTAGGTACCGCGCCAAGTGTCGATGATGTAGCTGAGCGCCATGAAGGTGTAGAACGAGATGCCGATCGGCAGCACGACGGCAACGAAGCCCGGATCGAGCTGAATCCCGAGCGTGCCAGCGGCATCCTGGGCCGAGCCTGCGAAGAAATTCCAGTACTTGAACCAGCCGAGGAACGCGAGGTTGCCGGCGATCCCGACCCAGAGCAGCGCCTTGCGCGCACGCGGCGCCTCGGCCTTGAAGATCCTCACCGCGATCAACTGGTTGAAGAGCGTCGAACCGGCCAGCAGCACTACAAACCATGGGTCCCACCAGGCGTAGAACAGGTAGCTGGCGACCAGCATCATGATCCGCCAGTTACGCGGGTTGTGCATCGTCAGCCAGTTCAGCGGCAGGACGATCAGGAAGAAGATGGCGAAGGTGACTGTTGGGAAGAGCACAGCGGTCCTGTGGTTTGAGCCTGCTGATTCAACTGCGGTATCGCCGCGGCTGAGAACTAGAAGCGTAAAGCTCGGCTCGGCAGCGGCAGGGCTACAGCGCATAGAGTTGGTGCCGTGAGCGCGGAAGTCACAGAAAGCACCACAGACGGCCACGCAACACTGACGCTGACCTCATCCAGCGGCGAGCTGGAAGCGGTCTACGCGCCAGGCGTTGGAATGGTCTGCTGCTCGTTGCGCCATCGCGGCGAGGAGCTGCTCGGCCAGCGCGGTGGCCTCGAGGCTTACGCGACGAAGGGCTCGACCTTCGGCATTCCACTGCTCTACCCGTGGGCCAACCGGCTGGCGGCGATGAGCTACTCGTTTGAAGGCGTCGACGTGACGCTAAGCGCTGACGAATCGCCGCTCCACTTCGACTCCGCCGGGCTACCGATGCACGGGCTGCTCGGCGCCTCGCCCTACTGGGAGGTAGTTGAGGCCGGCGAGTCCGATGGCGCGGCGCTGCTGCAGGCGCGGCTCGACTTCTCAGCCCACGACGAGCTGGCGCGCGCCTTCCCATTCCGCCACATGTTGGAGCTCGAGGTGCGGCTTGACGACAACTCACTCACCGTCGCGACGACAGTTATCCCAACCGGCGACAGCAACGTCCCAATCGCCTTCGGCTTCCACCCCTACCTCGCGCTGCCGGGCGGCTCTCGCGAGGGCGTCGAAATTGAACTGCCGGTTACGCGCCACGCGCTGCTTGAGCCGAGCGGGATTCCGAGCGGCGAGCATGAACCGGCCGACGGCGCCCGGGCGCCACTCGGCGATCGCGCCTTCGACGATCTCTTCGACGAGCTGAGCCAGCCGCCGCGCTTCACGCTCAGCGGCCCAGGGCGCGAGATTGAGCTCGAGTTCGAAGGCGGCTACCGCTTCACTCAGGTCTACGCCCCGCCAGAGCAGCCATTCATCTGCTTCGAACCGATGACGGCGCCAACGAACGCGCTGATCAGCGGCGACCGCCTCAGCAGCGTCGCTCCGGGCGAGCAGTTCAGGGCGATCTTCAAGCTCACCGCCCGCGGCTAGCGGCAGCTATGCTCGGCCGATGAAGACTCGCGCAGTTTCAATCGCAGCCGTGCTAATCGCAGCAGCCGCGATCGCCGGGTGCGGAAGCTCCAGCTACGACTCGTCCGCCAGCGCGACCGAGTCCAACAGCGAAGGGACAGAGCTAGTCACGCGCCTATTCGAGGACGTCAAGACAAAGAACAAGGCCGACCTTGAGAAGTTTCTAACCCCAAACTGGCAACTTCAGCGCGCAACCGGCGCGCCGCTGACGAAGAGCGAGTTCATTGACGGGCTACCGGAGCTGAGCAGCTACAAGATCGAGCAAGTCAAAGCTCGCGAGTACGAGGATTCGATGTCGGTCGCTTTCGTCGCGACGACCGACCTTGTAGTTGACGGCACGAGGTTCCCGGGCACGCCGGCGCCCTACCTGAGCTCGTTCATCGAGGTTGACGACGAGTGGTACCTACTCAGCCACGCCAACCTGAACAAGCCTAAGTAGCCGCCCGGTGCTGACGCTCGCAGACCTCGCGAAGCTCGCAGGTGACCACGCCGAAGAGATTGCCACGCCGGTCGCCAGCTTCGACATCGGCGGCAGGGAGTTCGACTTTGACGCGGCGCCGGCGATCATGGGCGTCGTCAACATGTCGCGCGACTCGTGGTACCGCGAGAGCGTTGCGCCGTCGATCGAATCGGCGATCGCGCGCGGCCGCGTGCTGGCAGCGCAGGGAGCCGACCTGATTGACATCGGCGCAGAGTCGACGATCCTCGATGCTGAGCGCGTTGGCGCCGACTCGCAGATTGAGCAGCTCGTGCCGGTGATTAAGGCGCTGCGCGCCGACGACATCCTCGTCTCGGTCGAAACCTACGAACCGGCCGTAGTTGAGGCCTGCCTGAAGGCCGGCGCCAACCTGCTGAACCTGACCGGCACCGCCCACCACGAAGAGGTATTCGCGCTCGCAGCTCAGTACGACGCGGCAATAGTGCTCTGCTTCGTGCAGGGCGACAACGTGCGCGAGGTCGGTGCCGTCACTTTGGAAGGCGACCCGCTGCCGGAGCTGATCGCTCACTTTGAGCCGCGAATTGCTGCCGCGCGCGCCGCCGGCGTGGAGCGGCTATTCGTTGATCCGGGGCTCGGCTTCTACTACTCAAACCTTGAGGACGGCGACGAGCGCGTGCGCCACCAAGCAGGGATCTTCATCAACACTTTCCGCCTGCGCGTGCTCGGGCTACCTGTCTGCCACGCGCTGCCTCACGCCTTCGATTACTTCGAGGACGAGGTACGCAGCGCCGAAGGCTTCTTCGCTGTGCTCGCTTCGCTCGGGCAGACGAGCCTCTTCCGTACCCATGAAGTGCCACGCGTGCGCGCCGTGCTGCGCACGATCGGCGCAATCAACGGCGCTTAAGGGCAGAGCGCCAGCGCGACGCCCTCTTCGCCGCTTGGCGAAACCTCCAGCGCCAGCAGTTCGAGCCCAGCGGCGCTGATGATCGCCTCAAGCCCCGCTGGCGTGTGGCGGGCCGAGCGCAGCAGGCGAACTGGCTGGCCGGCTGGCAAGCTGACGGCTCCAGCTTCGAGTTCCAACTGAAGATCAACCGCTGGTTCAAGCCAAGCGCCCACCGCCGCCTGCGCGCCTGCACCGGCGTCCTCGAGCGCGCCGACTGTGACGACGGCTTGGCCCCGTTCGATTCCGGCGTCCTCGCAGAGCGCCCAGAGCCATTCGAGTGTTGGCTCGTTGTCGTACTGCGCCACTATCCGCTCTAGCGCATCGTCGCCCGCAGGCAGCAGATTGGCACTGACGGCCAGCATGTCGCCGGAGCGCAGCAGCGCCAGTGCCGCCGCGATCGCCGCGAACGCTTCCATCCCGGGAATCATTCCGTAGAGCGTGATCACTCGCGTGCCTGGCGCCTCGCCGACCATCTTTGGCAGATCCTCGGCTGCCAGCCCAAGGTCGCAGACAATCGGGCGGCGCAGCAG
>JAEMTR010000014.1:0-5303 GCA_016462245.1 Solirubrobacteraceae bacterium | reverse complement strand
TTGGCAGATCCTCGGCTGCCAGCCCAAGGTCGCAGACAATCGGGCGGCGCAGCAGCGCTCCGCCGGCGCCGTCCAAAGCGTCGGCCGCGATCTGTAGAAGCGGCAAGCTCACGTCGACCGGCGTCGCCGTTACCGGGCCGCCGGGCGGCAGCGCCTCAAGCAGCCGCCGCTCCTTCGCCCCGTCGGCGCAGCCAAGGCCAATCACGTGCACGCCGCCCTCATCGAGCCGCTCGCCGATCAGCGCATTGACGGCGTCGTAAGCCTGCATCCCGTCGCCCTCGTCGCGGGCCGGCGAGAAGGCAGCAGCAATCGCGCGCCAAAGCCGTGCTTGGCGCGCACTTAGATAGTGCTGGCGCGTTGCCACTACGCCACCAGCAAGGCCATCGCGTAGCTCGGCCGCGACCACGGCCGGATGGACGCTGCGATGAACGCAGACGTCGATGAATGGTGGGCCTTCTGGAATCGTTGCCACAGGCTGAGAATACGGGTCGAAGGGCAAGGCAGGCCGCGCCGCAGCGCCAAGCGTGGCAAGCTTTCACGACTACAAGCCAATCGACTTCAGGAGAAAATGAACATGGGCGTTCTTGACGACAAGGTGGCAATTGTCACCGGCAGCGCACGAGGCATCGGCCGGGCAACGGCGGAGATCCTGATCGAGCACGGCGCGAAGGTTCTGATCAACGACCTCGACGGCGACGTCGCCGAGCAGACAGCGTCGGAGATCGGCGGCGAGACGGTCGTCTTCGCTGGCGACCTGACCGACCCTGCAGCACCGGCCAAGCTGGTCAAGACCGCCATTGACGCCTGGGGCAAGATCGACATCATCGTCAACAACGCCGGTTACACGCTCGACGCTCCAGTCCACAAGATGAGCGACGACTGGTTCCAGCGGATGCTCGACATTCACGTCGTGGCGCCGTTTCGGATCGTCCGCGAAGCGGCCCCCTACCTGCGCGAGCCTGCCAAGGCTGAGAAGGAAGAGGGAGTTGAGGTCTTCCGCAAGATCGTCAACGTTTCATCGATCTCCGGCACGATGGGCAACGCTGGCCAGGCCAACTACGCGGCCGGCAAGGCAGCCGTCGTTGGTTTGACGAAGACGCTGGCGAAGGAGTGGGGCCAGTTCAAGATCAACTGCAACGCCGTTGCCTTCGGCTACATCGAAACCCGTCTGACCGCTTCAAAGGATGAAGCGAACACGATGGAGATCGACGGCGAGAAGGTTCAGCTCGGTATTCCTGACCAGATGCGCGGGATGGCATCGATGCTGATTCCGATCGGCCGCCCAGGAACGCCTGAAGAGGCAGCCGGCGGCGTCTTCTTCCTCTGCTCACCGTGGAGCAACTACGTCCACGGGCAGACGCTGAACATCACCGGTGGACAGTTCACCGGAATGACAACCTAGAGCGCTCTAACGCAGCGGCGCTACTGCCGTCAGTCGGAGATTCGCTGGGCCCTGAAGCCGACGCCCGGTTTCGCGTCGAACTTTGGCTGACCGATAGCAACCAGAGAGCTCCACGGTTTCGGCAGAGACCGCGAATCGTCCTGCGTCAAGAACTGATCGAACAGTCCGTACTTACCGATCACCTTGGCGCAGGGGATCCCGAAAGCGTTGATCTGGTAGCTGCCCTTGAGGAACGAGCGCTTGTCGATCGTTTGGTCGCTGGCAACTTTGAAGTTTGGCGCGCAGGGCGCGTTCCTCGGCCCCTGTGCTGGCGCAGCTATTGCTTTGCTGGCGACCTTTGTGGCCGTGAAATAGTCACCAGCCATGGCTGAGAACTTGGGGCTGCGCTTTGCGACTGAGTACTTCCATGGCAGCGGCAAAGAGGTTTTCGCGCCCTGCGTCAAGAACTGATCGAACAGCCCGTAATCACCGGCGACAACCTCGCAGCTGACTCCAAGCGCGGCCAGCCGGTAAGTCCCCTTCGCGATCGCGTGGTTGGCGATCTTGTCGTTGCGCAGAAGCTCAAAGCTGCCGCAGTTCTTCGGCTGAGCCGCTGACGCTGCCGGGGCTCCGATCGCGGCGGCAGCGACAATCGCGACGGTAACCGGAGCCAGCCGTCGCAGCTTCAGCATCGCTACTGGCCCAGATAGGGCGAGAGCCTGAAGCCGCTTGATCCGGCGGCGCTGCGCACGAACGACCCTGTCTCGCTGCGCAGTCGCCACGGTGACGGCAGCACGCCGGAACTCTTGCCCAGCAGCGTCGGCAGGATCTTGACCGCCGCGGCGCAATCGGTCGAACCGAAGGTTGTGATCGAGTAGCGCCCCTTGAGAACGGTGAACTTCTTGCCGATCGGGTCATCGTTGCCGACCGTGAAGAACGGGCCGCAGCGGTATTCACCGCGAGCTGGGAATGTGCCGCCGCCGCTGGTCGTGGGGTAGGCGCGGCGGAGCGTGAAGCTGGTCGAACCGCGCGTCAGCTGAACAGCGGCCGTACCGACCGACTGGGCGCGCCAGCTGCCGTCAGGATCGCCGGTGCCGTAGGCGAGCGCGAAGAAGTTGCGGGCTGCGGCGCCGCAGCTGAGCGCAGTTGATGAGCGGAGAAGGCGGTAACGGCCGGCGCCAACGTAGACCGAGCCTGCGCGAGCGGCCTGCACCAGCGTTAGGTAGGGGCAGGCAAGCTTCGAGGCGCTGGAGGCTGGGGCGCGCGTCACGCTGAAGCGCTGCCCGGCCGAGTTAGAGAAACCGACCGGCCCAGTGACCGACTTCCAAGTCGTTTGCAGCTTCGTACCCCAGGCGCGCTGGAAATCCGTCAGCAGCCGCGCGGCTTCGCTGCAGTTGAGATCGGCTGTTGTCGCGAGCGTGTAGGCGCGGGCCGGAAGCGAAAGCGCGCCAGCCCGAGCGGCGTCGAGCACCTGATAGGTGCCAGCGCAGTTCTTCAGACCGGTGCCCTCAGGCGCCGGCGCAACATCCTGAGCGAGCGCCGCGGTCGGCGCGCCGGCAAGAACCGACGCGCAGACCGCTGCCGCGCCCAAAGACGCGAGTAGGTGGCGAGAAACAGGCCGCTTCATCGCCAACCTCTCGTTAGCCACTAACGCGCTTCACGCTGAAGCCGTCGCTCGCAGTGTTCATGTAGAAGCTCTTCGCAGAGACATCCATCTTCCACGGGCGAGGCAGGTTGCCAGCCCAGTCGTAGTCAAGGAAGTTAGCGAACTCGTTCGACGCAACCTTGCAGTTAAGCCCTGGAGTGTCGTGACTTGCCAGCTTGATCGTGTACGCACCGGCCGCCAACTTCATCGCGCCGATCCGGTCGTTATGAAGCACACGGAAGGTGCCTGCACAGGTCAGGCCACTCGGCGTGGGAGTCGGCTTCGGATCGCTAGCAGCCGTTGCCTGGAAATCGACCGTCGGGTTCGTCCCAAGCTTCGTGAAGCGCTTGCGATTGCCTGACAGGGTCTTCACTTGCCAGCCCTTTGAAACCTTGCCGGCCTCAAGGAACTGCTGGAAGTACGTTGTTGTCTGCGAGCAGGACATGCCGCTGTTGACAATGTTGTAGGGGCCAGCGGGGAACGAAACACCGCTGATCTTGTCGCCGTTGTGCACTACGCGGAACTGGCCGCAAGTGCCAGAAGCATTGGCGGTCGCGGCCTGAGCAGCGACGGGAAGCGCCGCGATCGCGACGACTGAAAGGGAAAGGGTTAGGAGACTGCGAGATTTATTCATTCCAACAGGTTCTCACAGTATTCGGCCGTAATGCGCCGGTTACTTCTGCGCTACTAGGCCGCTTGGCCAGTGCCGATCGGGCAGCTAACGCCCGTACCACCAAGGCCGCAGTAGCCGTGCGGCACTTTGTGCAGGTACTGCTGGTGGTAGTCCTCGGCGTAGTAAAACGGCCCTGCGGCGGCGATCTCGGTCGTAATTTCGCCGATTCCGGAAGCTTTCAGAGCCGCGCCATAGCGCTCAGCCGACGCAACGGCGGCTTGGTGCTGATCCTCGCCATCCCAGTAGATCGCGGAGCGGTACTGCGTTCCAACGTCGTTGCCTTGGCGCATTCCGTGCGTCGGGTCGTGCCCTTCCCAGAAAACCTTCAGCAGATCCTCGTAGCTGATCTGCGCTGGGTCGTAGGCGACGAGCACTGCCTCGGTGTGGCCGGTCTGGCCGGAGCAGGTCTCTTCATAAGTTGGGTTTGGCGTCGTGCCACCGGCGTAACCAACCGCCGTTGAAACAACGCCCGGGAGCTGCCAGAAGATCCGCTCCGCGCCCCAGAAACAGCCGAGGCCGAAGACGGCGGTGCGCACGCCGTCGCCGAAAGGAGGCTTCAGCGGCGCGTCAAGAACAGCGTGGCGCTCGGGAATCCCGGGCAGCTCGCTCTCACGCCCTGGCAGCGTCTGGTCGGCCCCCGGAACACTGAGCCTTGAGGCCATCGCGCGGCGCAGCACGGTTAGCGGTTGCCGCCGCCGAAGATCTGCAGGAAGAAGAGGAAGACGTTGAAGACGGTGAGGAAGATCCCTGCCGCCAACGGAATTACCTCCTGCTGGCCGGCGCGACGCAGACGATTGAAGTCGAGCACGACAAAGAGGCCGAAGATCGCGAGGCCAAGGAAGGCGTAGATCATCGAGCCGCCAGGCATGCTGACGAAGAGCGTGACGATGCCGAAGACGATCAGCCCGAGCAGCGCAAAGAAAGCGAAGCGATAGAGAAACGAAAGGTCCTTGCGGATTGCGTAACCGCCGGCGCCGAGAGCGGCAACGAAGAGCGCTGTTGCGCCGACCGCCTGGTAAACCACGCTGGGGTCGGTCGACGTGTAGTAGTTGACCGTGTAGCCGATCGAGATTCCGAGCAGCAAGCCAACTGCGAAGAGCAGAACGAGCGCCAGCTGACGGAGCCCCTTGTTGTTAGCGACGTTGAGCCCGATCAGGCAGCCGATCGCGGCAACCCAAGGCAGCAGGGATGAAAGGCCGGTGATATCGCGGCCGATGTAGGCACCGACGGCAGCGAAGGCGCAGGTGATTGCGACGAGGCCCATGACCTGGCCGAAGATCGCCAGTGAGCGTTCGCGGGTGACGGGCTGGGAAACAGCAAATCCGGGAGTAGACATAGCTCCATTCTAGATAACCCGCGGGCGGCTTTGGGCCGCATGGCCGATAGGCTGGCGCAATGGCATCTTCCAGTGGCTTTGACGAGCAGACGCTTGAGCGCTTTGCCGACCTAATGGTTGGCTTCGGCGCCAACGTTCAGAAGGGCCAGATCGTCGCGATCGGCGCCGAAATCGGCAAGGAAGAGGTGGCCCGCGCGCTGGCTGCCAGCGCATACCGCCACGGCGCTCGCTTCGTTGACGTTGGCTACTTCGACCCGCACGTCAAGCA
>JAEMTR010000123.1 GCA_016462245.1 Solirubrobacteraceae bacterium | reverse complement strand
CGGCCAGGGCGAGCGCTTCGGAGTAGCTGATGAGCAGCTTTGCCGCCAGCGGCTCGTCAAATTGGCCGCCCAGCTGGCTGGCGACCGCTGCCAGAGTTGGCGCTGCTTGGTTCCCGTCGCCAACGAAGTGGACGCGGTTGATGATCAGCGCGCCAAAGTTCATCTCTGCGCTGCGCAGCTTGCCAGCGAAGAAGATCGCCTCCTCGGCCGAGTCGCGCTGCGGCGAGGTGATCACGACAAAGGTCGTCGCCGGGTCGGCGAGCAGCGTGCGGACGGCCTCGGCGCGCTCGCGAAAGCCATCGATTAGCCCGCCGAGGGCCTGGAAGAAGACGGAAAGATCTTCGAGCAGCTCGGCGCCGGTGATTCGTTTCAGAACGCCGAGGATCGCGCCGGTGCCAACGCCCAGCGCGCGCGCCGCAAAGCCGGTTGGAGCGAGCAGCAGCTTCAGCGCGCGGCCGTCAAAGAAGCCGGTCAGGCGGTCCGGCGCGTCGAGAAAGTCGAGCGCGTTGCGCGAAGGCGGCGTGTCCAGCACGATCGCGTCAAAGCGGCCTGAGCGATCGAGCTCATAGAGCTTGGCGATCGCAGTGAACTCCTGCGAACCAGCGACGGCGCCCGAGAGCTGCTGGTAAATTCGGTTGCCGAGGATCTGGTCGCGCGTCTGCGCGTCGGGCGAGAGCGTTTCGATCAGCTCATCAAAGGTTCTTTGCGAATCGAGCGTCATCGCCCACAGCTCGCCCTTGATCTTCAGCCCAGCGGCAGTGAAGCGCTTGCCATCAACCAGCTCCGGCTGGTTTGTCAGCGTCTCGAGGCCGAGCGCGTCGGCGAGGCGCCGCGCCGGGTCGATCGTCACAACCGCGACGCGCTTTCCCTCGGCCGCAAGGCCGGCCGCTATCGCCGCTGCCGTCGTTGTCTTGCCGACGCCGCCCGAACCGGCACAGATCACGACCGAACGCTGCTGCAGGCTGCTGTCGAGGGATCCGCTCATCGCACAGCAGAGCCTAGAAGCTGACGATTTTGTTGCCTTTACGCGATCGGGCGGTTTTTGGGAAGGAATAGCGCTTGCGGCTGCGAATACAGCGCAAGTACGGGTCCAACAGACGACCGGAGCATTCGCATGGGTAAGAAAAAGCCAAAAGTCATCGCATTCGCAAACCAGAAGGGTGGAGTCGCCAAAACGACGACAACACTCAACCTTGCCGTCGCGCTGGCTGAATCGGGCCATCGGGTGCTCTGCATCGACATGGATCCTCAGGGCAACCTGACGATGTCGCAGGGAATTGACCCGGACACGCTCGACAACTCGATCTACGACGTGCTCGTCCACGACAAGCCGATCCGTGACGTAATCGTCACGCGTGAGATTGACCTAGCCCCGGCTTCGATCGACCTAGCCGGCGCTGAGATCGCAATGTCAACGAAGATCGGCCGCGAACGTTCGCTACAGAAGTCGCTGAAGGAAGTCTCAGACGACTACGACTTCGTCTGCATTGACACGCCGCCGAGCCTTGGCCTGCTGACGATCAACGCGCTGACCGCGGCGAACAAGGTGATCGTCCCGGTGCAGTGCGAATATCTCTCAATGCGCGGGCTGATCCAGCTGCAGAACACGCTTCAGATGATTCGCGAGAACCTCAACCCGGATATTGAGATCGAAGGCATCCTGCCGACGCTGATGGATACCCGCACGGTTCACGCCAAGGAAGCGATCGAGATTCTCGAAGAGAACTTCGGTGACCGCGTCTTCGCTTCGCGGATCAAGAAGACGATCCGCTTTGCCGAGGCCCCCGTCCAGGGGATGTCGGTGCTCAAGTACGAGCCGAACGGCAGCGCCGCAGATTCCTACCGTGCCCTCGCCAAGGAGGTGCTGTCACATGGCTAAAGACAAGAAGAGCCGCGCAAGCATGCGTGAAGGCCCACTATCTGAACTTTTCCGCCGCACCGAGAAGGGCAAGCCGGAAGGCGAGGCCGCTGAGCCAACGAAGGCTGCCAGCCCCGATCAGCCCCAGACCGAGGCCGGCCGTGAGCCGGAGACGCGCGTCACACCGACGCCGCAGGAGCGCCTGCGCAGCGCCTTCAGCTCGGAGATTCCGGACGACATTCTTGACGCACCGGTAATTGAGCCGCCGCTGATGCCACCGGCGCCGGACCCTGTTGACAACCGTTCGCCGAAGGCCAAGAAGGGCGGCCCGGTATTGCGCGTAGTCGGCGTAGGTGGAGCCGGCGTCAACGCTGTCGACCGGATGATCGAAGCTGGCATCGCTGGCGTTGAGTTCATCGCCATCAACACCGACGTTCAGTCGATCCAGCAGACTCAAGCCGACGTAACCGTCCACATCGGTGAAGCGTTGACTCGTGGGCTCGGCGCAGGCGCCGACCCTGAGCTCGGCCGCGCCGCTGCGATGGAAGATTACGACCGCATCAAACATCTGCTGAAGGGTTCCGACATGGTCTTCGTCGCCGCCGGAGCCGGTGGCGGCACAGGCACCGGCGCCGCGCCGATCATCGCTCGCATTGCGCGAGAGGTAGGCGCACTGACGGTCGGCATCATCACTCGCCCGTTCGGCTTTGAGGGAACGCGTCGCTCCTCGACCGCTTCGCTCGGAATTGACGCGATGCGCGAAGAGGTCGACACGCTGATCGTCGTCCCCAACAACAGGCTGCTCGAAGTGCTTGACCAGCGCACCTCGATGGTCGAAGCCTTCCGCATTGCCGACGACGTCCTGCGCCAAGGCGTTCAAGGGATCTCAGACCTCGTCACGCTGCCGGGGATCATCAACCTCGACTTCGCCGACGTCCGCACAATCATGTCCGACGCCGGGCCGGCGCTGCTGGGAATCGGCATGGGCACTGGCGAATCCCGCGCGCTCGACGCCGCTGCACAGGCTGTTGCCTCGCCGCTGCTAGAGACCGACATCAACGGCGCGCGCTCAATCCTGCTCTCGATCACCGGTGGCAGCGACCTCTCGCTTTGGGAGATCAACGAAGCCGCCAAGGCCGTCGCTGAGGCCGCGCACCCTGATGCCACGATCATCTTCGGCGCAATGGTTGACGACGCTCTCGATGATCAGGTTTGGGTCACCGTCGTTGCCACTCGCTACGGCGAAGCGGCTCAGCGCGCACGGCGCCAACGGGTTGAAGAGCCTGCCGGCGAGCCGCGCGTTGAACGCGGCCGTGGTGGCCGCAGCGGCAAGAACACGGTTCGCACAGGCACCGGCGTTGACACGCTCGATGTGCCTGAGTTCATGCCTGGCGGTTAGTCAGCCGACGGCGGGCTGGATCCGCAGCCAACGCAGTAGCCACTACTTTACGTTTGATGAGCGGCGCTACAGGAATGGTCGCCGCAGGCCATCAGAAGACTGCCGAAGTTGGCGCTGAGGTTCTGCGCGCCGGAGGCAACGCAGTCGATGCGGCAATCGCGGCGGTGCTCGCATCATGGGTCTGCGAGCCGCTCTTGACCGGCCCCGGCGCCGGTGGCTACATGCTCGTCGCTGGCGCAGGCGAGGAGCCAACGCTGCTTGACTTCTTTGTCGCCGCGCCAGGGCATGGCGACGACGAAGAACATTCGCCGCTGCTGCCGGTGGAAGTTTCGTTCGGAGACGCGACTCAGACCTTCTACTGCGGTGCCGCTTCGTGCGGCGTGCCCGGCAGCCCGGCCGGGATCGCTGCCGCCGCCGAGCGCTGGGCGACGATGCCGCTGAGCGACCTAGCTGCGCCGGCAGCGCAGCTGGCCCGCGACGGGGTGCCGCTGAATCGGCCACAGGCCTACGTCTTCGAGATCCTCGACGGGATTCTCTGCTCGACGCCGGGCGCCGCGGCTGAGTACACGCGCGACGGCCGCCCGCTGGCGCTCGGCGAGCCGTTCTCCAGCCCGCAGTTGGCTGAGACGATCGAACGGCTTGGCTCTGATGGAGCGGCTCCGTTCTACAGCGGTGACATTGCCGAAGCGATTGTCGCTGAGGTGCAGCAGCTCGGCGGACTGCTCGAGATGGCCGACCTCGCCGCCTACGAGGTGATCGCGCGCGAGCCGGTCGCCGCCGAGTACCGCGGGCGCAAAATCCTCACGAACCCGCCGCCGTCGGCCGGCGGCGCGCTGCTCGTTTTGGCCTTCTCGCGGCTGCAGCAGATCTGCCCCGAAGGGATTCCGACGAGCGCCCAGCTGTTGGAGGTCATTGACGAGGCCCAGGCGCTGCGCACGCCGCAGCTCACAGCAGGCTTGATCGACCCTGACTTCCTGCGCCGCTTTCTCG
>JAEMTR010000122.1 GCA_016462245.1 Solirubrobacteraceae bacterium | reverse complement strand
GCCTCGAAGCCGACCGAGGCTAAGGCAAACGTTGGTGCGCTCGTACTTTCCCCCTACGCTGCTCAGGGATCGACCGTCTCGACGGCCTACAACCATTACTCGCTGCTGAAGACGCTCGAGATCGCATTCGGCGTCGATCCAATCGGCAAGGCCGCAACATCGGCCGTTAAGGCCTTCGATGCGAAGGTCTTCGCCAACGCGCCGGTCGCTGGAAACGACTGACGCTACGCCCCGTGGCTGATCGGCGCGGTCACAAGACCTTTACGCGCAGACAACGCCCCGTTTACACGAGCGCACCGTCCAGCATTCACACTCTGTCCAGCAATTAGTTAAAGGCTGGGCATTCGGCGCGGCCATCAAATACACGGAGGGTTCTCTTGAACATGTTAAGTCTTAATCCGCGTCGCGTGTTTCTCATTGGTGTGGCGGTTGCCGCACTCGTCGCAGGAACGCTCGCGCTAATCAGCTCGCTCGGCGCTCAGCCGTCACGCGCTGCTGTGAACGACAACCAGATCACCTGCAAGGGCTTCATTAAGTCCGCCGAAGCTAATCCCGACGAGCCTGAGCTCTTTCAGGCTTGGTACAGGATCCGCTGCGACCAGGCGATCACCGGCTACTCACTGTTCGTCGGTGCGCAGCAGGTTGAGGCGATCGAAACCGAAACAGTCCCGCTCTTCGCTGACGGAAGCGTCGTTGCGGCCGACGCATTCTCCTGCAATGGAGACCTGCCAGGCAACGGAGTTAACTGCATCGGCAAGTACAGCGACACCACCGGGATCATTACCGGAACGTTCGCCGTCGCGCAGCCGCTCTGCACGGCCGGCAAGCGGATCGAACCGATCCTGACCGTCGCAAAGGCCTCGGTCTCGTCTGCCAACGCCGCTGTTCTGGCGATCTCAGGCCCCTTCTCTCTCGGGCAGCCTTCTGACTGCAAGGGCCAGAAGAACAAGCCGCGCACGATGCCGCTAATGCCGAGGCCGGAAGCTGAAGAAGTTGAGATCGGGGCACCGGGTTACGACGGCCCAGCTCAGGACGCGCGTAAGCGCAAGTAGAACCGCGCACCGCGCACAGCGCGCCCCGGTACGCCCGCACTCTCCCGCGGTGCCGTACCGGGGCGCAGCTGCGTCCGGGGCAAGTTTCTGGCCCTGCTCTAGCCGCCTTCGATCTCCCTGAGGTGCTGCTCGCTTGGCCGCTGATTGGGCCCCGGAAGCTCGACGCCAGGAGGCAGTTCGAGCCGCATCGCGCCAACGGTTTCAATCCGCAACGTCGCCGGGCCGGCCGCGCACTCGAGCACGTGGCCGGCTTTGCTGCGGTCGTCGCTGATGAAGTGAAGGTGGTGGCCGGCCATCTCGACCGAGTCGGCGGCGTGGGGGAAGCGGAAGCCGACGATCGTGCCGCGCAGGTTCTCGTAGTGCCATTCGGTCTGGTCGGCGATGACCTGCTCGAACGGCGGGTAGGGCTTCGTTTGAGGCGCCACCGTGCGCAGGTGTAGCGCCGGGAACGTGCCGTCGATCCGAACCGCGTCGCAGCCGCTTAGCGGCGGAGCATGTTGCTCCATTAGTGCGATCAGCTCTGCGTGCTCAAGCGGAGCTTCAATCTCGACGATCTCGTCGGTGATGAAGCGCGTCACGACAGCGAACGGCGTCAGCTCATCGTCAGCGACGCGGCGCACCGGCCCTTCTGCCGGCGCCTGCCAGGCCTCGCCGTCAACGATGATCAGCTCGCCGTCGAGCCCGTTGAGCGTGCCAACGCCCAAATCCCCAGCGGCAAGGAGCTCGCCGATCGTGGCGTCGCCGTCGTATTGGCGGTCGAGCACTGCGGCAATCGTCGAGACCTGAACCACAGCGTGGTCGGCCGGGCTGATGCCGATTTCGTGATGGTCGACTAGGCGGACGTTTAGTGCGTGGATCAAGGCTGGATCGAAAGCGCTCATTGAGCCAGAATAGTGCTGCTTCGCCCAGCTTCCGAGCGCTACTTGGACTGGACTAGGGAAGGCCCTCAGTCGGCTATTATTTGGAACTCTTGTTAAGCCGAATCCTTCTCTCCGCAGTCGTTTTTTCCGCCCTATCGCCACTAGCGACTGCTTCGGCGAGCTCGGCCGCTACCCCGCCGAAGCCGCCCAGTGCAAGGCTTGCCTCAACCGCAACGATGCTTAACGACGCTCCGGTCTACGCGAGCCCAGGTGGGAGCAAAGCGATCGCGACCGCGCGCGCTGACACCGCTTGGACCGGCAGTCGTGCGGTGCTGCTGATCACCAATTCGAAGATCGCCGCCGACGGCCGACTCTGGCTCAAGGTTCTGCTGCCGATTCGCCCGAACGGCTCGGCCGGCTGGATCCTCGCCACGCAGGCCAGGCTTGGAACGACAAGCGCACGGATTGAGGTCTCGCTGCGCGCACGCAAGTTGCGCCTGCGCGTCGCCGGGAAGACCGTGATGACGACGCGGACCGTCGTTGGCAAGCGATCGACGCCGACGCCGCGCGGCCAATTCGCGATCTATGAGCGCGCAGCTTCACCGCGCGGCTCAAACATCGGCCCATTCGCGCTTCACCTCACGGCCTACTCAGACGTTCTCCAGAGCTACGACGGCGGCCCGGGGCGGATCGCGATCCACGGTCGCTCTGGCTCGCTGCTGGCAGACCCGCTCGGTAGCGCCCGCTCACACGGCTGCGTTCGCCTCAGCAATTCGGCCTTGAAGCTGCTGGCAAGGTTCGCCAAGGCAGGCACGCCGGTCACGATCGCACGTGGCTGGCCAAACCCGCCCGGCGGAGCGAGCCGCTAGGGCGCTTGATCGCGGAATCGCGTTAGGCTCTGCTTGCTACTCAAGACCTGCCACGAAAGCTCGTCGTGGCGCCTCGGAGCCTGATGCGGACGCTGCTGATCGACAATTACGACTCCTACACCTACAACCTCTTCCACCTGCTCGGAGAGGTGAACGGAGTAGAGCCGCTCGTCGTCCGTAACGACGAGGCAAGTTGGGGCGACCTGCTTGCCAGCGAGCAGTTCGACAACGTCGTGATCTCACCCGGCCCGGGCCGGCCGGAGCGCGCCCGTGATGTGGGGATCTCGCTCGCGGCGCTCGACCAGTCGGGGATTCCGGTGCTCGGCGTCTGCCTTGGCCACCAGGCCTTGGCGCACGTTTGCGGCGGCACTATCGACTATGCGCGCGAGCTCTTCCACGGCCGCCTCAGCGCTGTGCAGCACGAGCAGGAGGGGCTCTTTGCCGGATTGCCGCAGCCCTTCATGGCCGTCCGCTACCACTCGCTGGTCGTCAGCGAAGTACCCCAGCAGCTGCGCGTCATTGCGCGCAGTCGCGGTGGCGTTGTGATGGGGCTCGAGCACCGCGAGCGGCCACTCTGGGGAGTTCAGTTCCACCCCGAGTCGGTATGCACCGAGGACGGGCTGAAGCTGATCGAAAACTTCCGCGACCTCTCGTTGATGCGACTTGAGCGGCCGCTCGCGAAGCTGCGCCCAGCGAAAGCGTCGGCGGCGGCGCTCGACGCGTCACCAGCGCCAGCGCCGCCGAGCGAGAGCGCGAATGTCGCCGTTCACCACCTGCGGCTCGGCGAGTGGTGCGAGCCGGAGACCGTCTTCGAGCAGCGCTACGGCGACCGCGAACACGCAATCTGGCTTGACAGTGCGCGCGCTGAACCTGGCCTCGCACGCTTCTCGTTCATCGCAACCGCCGATGGGCCGCTCGGCCAGATCGTCAGCGCGGACAGCGAAGCGCAGACGATCCGCGTCGAACAGAGCGACGGCACTATCCGCGAGCAGCAGGGTTCGATCTTCAGTTACTGCGCCGCCGAGCTTGAGCGGCTGCGGGCCGAAGGGCCGAAGTTGCCATTCGGTTTCATCGGCGGCTTTGCCGGTTATCTGGGCTATGAACTCGGCGCCGAGTGCGGCGCGACACAGACGCACAGCTCGGAGCTGCCGGATGCGGGGCTGCTCTTCTGCGACCGCGTGATCGCATTCGACCACCACGAGCGCCGCGTCCATCTGCTCGCTCTGGCCGACGGTGATGGAGCCGAGGCAGCCGATCTGTGGCTGAAGAGCACAACTGAGGCCTTGCGCGTGCTCGGCGTTGAAGCGGCGCCCCCACCGCCGCCTGCGCCCGCGCCGACCGTTTTCAGCGCGCGCGAGCAGCGATCCGAGTACCTCGAACGGATCGCCCAGTCACGCCGCCTGATTCAAGAGGGCGAGAGTTACGAGGTATGTCTAACGACTGAGCTCAGCTCGCCAAATACGATCGACCCGCTCGCGACCTACCGGCGCCTGCGCGTAGGTAACCCCGCGCCCTACGCGGCGCTGCTGCGCTT
>JAEMTR010000013.1:798-17029 GCA_016462245.1 Solirubrobacteraceae bacterium | reverse complement strand
ACCGAGCCTTGACGAGTCGCTGGTTGAGAAGGTTCGTGCTTCACACGGCGCTGACGTCGAAGCCGGAGCTCAGATCGCGGACACGCAGGCTCGGCATGAGGCCGGCATGGCCGTCTGCGACGCGATCGTCGCTGAATACGGCGGTAGCGAGGGTGACTCCGACCACGCTGCGAAGAAGGCAACAGCGCAAACGATCTTCGCAAAGCTTGAGAAGGCAGCAATTCGTAACCGCATTGCAGTCGACAAGAAGCGCCCCGACGGGCGCGATGCGCAGGAGATTCGCGACATCTCAATCGAGGTTGGCGTTACTCCCCGCACGCACGGTTCAGCGCTCTTCACGCGCGGCCAGACGCAGGCGCTTTCGATCGCCACGCTCGGCACGCTGAAGGAAGAGATGCGGCTCGACACGCTCGGGCTGGAAAAGAACCGCTTCTACTGGCATCACTACAACTTCCCGCCATTCTCGGTCGGTGAAGCAGGCTTCATGCGCGGCCCTAAGCGCCGCGACATCGGTCACGGCGCGCTCGCTGAGCGCGCACTCGTGCCGGTTGTCCCTGACACCGAGGCTTTCCCGTACACGATCCGCGTCGTCTCAGACATCCTTGAGTCGAACGGTTCGTCGTCGATGGCGTCGGTCTGTGGATCATCGCTCTCGCTGATGCAGGCAGGTGTGCCGATTAAGGCACCGGTCGCCGGCATCGCGATGGGGCTGATCAAGGAAGGCGACGATTACATCGTGCTGACCGACATCGCTGGCGTTGAGGACCACCTCGGCGACATGGACTTCAAGGTCGCAGGTACGACCGAGGGGATCACGGCGCTGCAGATGGACATCAAGATCACGGGAGTGACCTTCGAGATCCTCAAGGACGCTTTGACGCAGGCCAAGGAGGCCCGCCTCAACATCCTCGCTCAGATGGACGCCGTTATCTCAAGCCCAAGCGAGGAAATGTCTCCTTACGCGCCGCGCATCATCCAGGTCCAGATCGACCCTTCGCAGATCGGCATGCTGATCGGCAAGGGTGGCGAAACAATTCGCGGCCTGGCCGAAGAGTTCGAATCGCAGATCGACGTCAACGACGAAGGTCAGGTGCTGATCTACTCATCGAACGGTGAGCTCGGAGAAGCACTGCGCGATCGCATCACAACGATGATGAAGGAGGTCGAAGTTGGTGACGAGTTCACCGGCAAGGTCGTCAAGACGACTACCTTCGGCGCTTTCATCGAACTTGCCAAGGGAACGGATGGGCTGCTCCACATCTCGAACGTCTCACCAGGTCAGCGCGTCGAGAATGTTGATGACGTCCTCTCCCGCGGCGATGAGATTCAGGTCCGCGTCGTTGAGGTTGACCGCGAGCGTGGCCGGATTGGCCTGCGCCTTTCGGACGACCCATCGATTGCCGGCAAGAGCACCGACGAACTGGCTGCGGCCACTTCCGGCGGTGGTGGCGGCGGACAACGCCGTGAGCGCAACGGTGGCGACGGCGGCGGTTCAGACCGTCCCCGCCATCGCCGCGGTGGCCGCGACCGCGACTAAGGGATCGGCATGAGTAGCGACGGACCGGCATCAGCAGACCCAATTCGGGTCGCCGTTGCCGGGGCCGCCGGCCGAATGGGCACGGCGGTCTGCGAAGCGGTTGAGGGCGCCGAGGGGATGACGCTCGCTGGGCGCGCTGACCCGGCCTTGGGTACGGCCGTGGCCGAGGTGCTCGCCGACGCCGACGTGCTGGTTGATTTCACGCTGCCCGAAAGCGCACTCCCCAATGCTCGTGAAGCAGTTGCTGCCGGCGTACACGTCGTTATCGGAACGACAGGGTTTGACCTCGCAGAGCTGGGCGGAGTGAGCGGCGCCAACATTCTCGTCGCGCCGAACTTTGCGATTGGCGCCGTGCTGATGATGCGCTTTGCCGCTGAGGCTGCGGCACTAATGCCGACGGCAGAGATCGTCGAGCTCCACCACGACAAGAAGCTCGACAGCCCGAGCGGCACCGCTGCTCGCACGGCTGAGTTAATGAAAGCTTCCAGTGGCAAGGATGTCCCGATCCATTCGGTTCGCCTGCCCGGCCTTGTCGCCCACCAGGAAGTAATCCTCGGCGGCACGGGGGAGACGCTGACGATTCGGCACGACGCGCTCGACCGCTCTTCGTTTATGCCCGGTGTGTTGCTGGCGATTCGCCGCGTTGGTGAGCTGCCTAGCTCGCCGGTCGTCGGCCTTGAGAATCTCTTGTGACCACCTCGCTGGGTTCGATCATCACGGCGATCGTCACGCCCTTCGACCAGCAAGGGAATGTTGACGAGGGCGGCTTCGTTGAGCTGCTCGACCATCTCGCAGCCAATGGCTCCGACGGTTTCGTCATCTGCGGGACGACTGGCGAAGCGGCGACGCTTTCGATTGAGGAGCACCTTGGCCTAATTGAGCTGGCGGTCTCCAACCGGCCCGAAGGTACGTCGATCATCGCTGGCGCCGGTTCTAATGACACGCGTCACGCAGTCCTGATGACGGAGCGCTCGACCGAACTCGGCGCCGACGCGATTCTCTCTGTCACGCCTTATTACAACCGCCCGAACCGCCGCGGCATCGTCGCTCACTACGAAGAGGTCGTCAAGGCCACAGACAGGCCGATCATCCTCTACAACATCCCTAGTCGCACGGGAACGAATCTTCCGAACGAATTTCTCGCGGAGCTTGCACAGCTTGACCAGATTGAGTTCGTTAAGCAGGCCAACCCCGATGACGTTGCGCAGGTCGACGGATTAGGCCTCTACGCCGGCAACGACGACATGCTGGCCGAAGTGCTTGATCTCGGCGGTATCGGAGGAATCCTCGTCGCCAGCCACGTTGTCGGACCGCAGATGCGGCAGATGGTCGAGCAGCCGGAGCTGCGCGCCGAGATAGACGCCAGCTTGGCTGAGATCTACGCCGCTCTTGGCGTCACGACAAACCCAATTCCGGTCAAGGCAGCGCTCGCGTTGCTCGGCCTTCCGTCGGGGCCGCTGCGGCTTCCGTTGGTGGAGGCCAGCCCCGAAGAACTAGCCGTCGTTGCGACGGCCCTAACCAATCTTGGATTACTAGAAGGAGATGGCCGCTGATGGCCGATCAAACATTGCGAGTGCTGCCGCTTGGCGGGCTCGGAGAAATAGGTAAGAACATGACCGTCATCGAGTACGACGGCAAGCTACTGATCGTTGACTGCGGGGTTCGTTTCCCGACCGCCGAGATGGTCGGCATCGACCTCGTGCTACCGGACTTCTCGTACCTCGAAGGCCGCGTAGATGAGATCGAAGGAATCGTCATCACGCACGGCCACGAGGACCACCTCGGCGCTTTGCCGTGGATGCTGCGCGAGATGAGCGCTGAAGGCGAGCTGCCACCGCTCTTTGGCGCGCCGCTGACAATGGCGATGGCTCGCTCAAAGCTTGACGAGCATAAGATCAAGGAGATCGAGATCGAGGACGTCCGCCCCGGCGATGAGATCGAGCTTGGACCGTTCACGGTCGAACTGATCCAGATGACGCACTCGATCCCCGACGCGATGGCAGTCGCGGTCACAACAGACGCTGGCACGATGCTCATCACCGGCGATTACAAGTTTGACCAAACACCGGTCGACGGCCGGCCGGCTGACTTCGGCCGCTTGGCGCAGCTCGGCGCCGACGGACTGCTGCTGCTCTGCGGCGACTCGACCAATGCCGACCGCCCCGGATACTCGGAAAGCGAAGCTGGAGTCGGTCCTCACCTCGAGCAGGCCTTCGCCAGCTGCGACGGGCGGATCATCGTCACCTGTTTCGCCTCCAACATCCACCGCGTCCAGCAGGTCGTCGACGCCGCCGAAACGCTAGGGCGCAAGGTCGCGCTGATTGGCCGTTCGATGATCAAGAACACGAATATTGGGCGATCGCTCGGCCACATTGACTTCCCCGAAGGGATGCTCGTCAAGCCGCGCGCACTTGAGAATCTGCCAGACGACGAGATCGTGATCATCTGCACCGGTTCCCAAGGCGAGCCTTTAAGCGCGCTGCGGCGGATGGCCTTCAGCGAGCACCGCGAAGTGGAGCTGCGCCGCGGAGACACAGTGATCTTCAGCGCAACCCCTGTCCCAGGCAACGAGCGCGCTGTTTCGGAGACAATCGACCGGCTCTACCACATCGGTTGCTCCGTGATGACGCCGCGCGACGCGCCGATTCACGCCTCCGGCCACGGTTACGCCGAAGAGATCAAGTTAATGCTCAATCTGACGAAGCCGAAGTATGTGATGCCTTTTCATGGCGATTTTCAGCGGCTTGAGCTGCACGGCCGCTTGGCTGAAGCTGTTGGCATCGAGCCGGAGCGAATCTTCAAGGGCGAGAACGGATTGCCACTTGAGATCACGAGTAAGGGCGCACGCTTCGGCGAGCCGGTTCAGTCGGGGATGGTTTTCGTCGACGGCGTAGAGCTGGGAGAAGTCAACGAAGCACCGCTTCGCGACCGGCGGATGCTTAGCGCCGACGGAATCTTCGTTGTCGTGGCGACAATTTCGGCCAAGGACGGTTCCTCCGTCTCCGAGCCGGAGGTGATCTTCCGTGGCGTTCCGTTCCCGGACGAAGCGAACGACCTACTTGACGAGGTTCGCGCCGGCGTCGAAGCGACGGTTGCTCGAGCAGCAAAAGAGTCGGTCAGCGAGATCGACGTTATTCAGGAGATGCTTCACGACGATCTCGCGGCGCTCGTCTATGACCACCTGCGGCGCAGGCCGATGGTGCTGCCGGTCGTAGTTGAGGTTTAGGCGCGCTCGGTCGAAGTCAGCGGTAAGCGCACAATAAAAGTCGCGCCCGGCTCTGCATCTTCAACGCTGACCGAACCCCCGTGTGATTCGGCGACGGTTCGAACTATCGCCAATCCAAGGCCAGTAGAGCCACCGTGGTCGCCGGAGCGACGGACGAAGCGCTCGAAGATCCGTGCCCGTTGTTCGGCCGCGATGCCGGGGCCATCGTCGGCAACTGTGAGCAGTGCGTCGACACCGTCGGGAGCTGCTGAGATCGTGACCGTCGTCCCGGCCGGAGTGTGGCGAATCGCGTTTTCGACCAAATTGATTACGAGCCGGTGCAGCTCATCGCGGTCGCCGTCAACTATCAGCGGCTCCGCGGCCTCGACTAGTAGTCGGTGGTCCTTTGTGAGCGCGCCGGCTTCGCTAGTCGCCTCGCTCGCAACGTGGGCGAGGTCTACGTGCTGGCGCGTGACTGGGTGACGGTCATCGCTGCGGGCCAACAGCAGCAGATCAGCGACGATTCGCCGCATCCGCTGAGAGCTGCGCAGCGCCGCTGTTGCGGCTTCCTTGCGATCGCCGTCGAGTCCGTCTGCCAGCAGTTCGAGGTTGGCAAGCACACTGGTCAGCGGTGTCCGCAGCTCGTGCGAAGCATCGGCGACAAACTCGCGCTGGCGCACCAGCGCGCCCTCAGTCTCTTGTCGTGAAGCCTCAAGCGAAGTCAACATTTCATCGAATGTGCGTGCAAGCTCAGCGACCTCATCGTCGGTCGGTGGTTCGGGGACGTGGCGGTCGGGGTCGCGCGTGCGGGCGATCTCTTGCGCTGCCGCCGTCAGGGCGGTGATCGGTCGCAGCGAGCGCCGCGCCAGCGCCAGCCCGCCGAGCAATGCCAGCAGCGAACCGCCGGCTACACCGATGACGAGCAGCAGACGCAGCCTGTTGATCGTCCGTTCAAGGTCCTCCAGCGGACGTGCATATTCAATCCAGACAGGGAAGCTGAGTTTCTGCCCCGACTCTTCGCCGGTGGTGAGCGTCGTGTAACGAGTCTCGATCAGGTAGCCGCCGCTCTCTCTCATTCCTTGATTCACGGGAAGGCCAAGGTCAGGGGCGCTTGGGGTTGACCCGCCTGGCACCTGCTGGCGGTCACCCCAGAAGAGTCGAATTGCCGCGTTGTTGGGCGCCGCGTATAGCTCGAGCGGCGGGCTGACCCGAAAGCCGGTTGAGCTCGTGGGGGCGATTGTCAGCCGCTCCTGCAGTCGGCTTGCTGCGTTAGCTGTATCGCTCACGAAATCTGACCGCAGGCGAGCGGTCGTCAGCGAGCCGAAGAGCGCGGCGAAGGCGCAAAGCGTCAGGAAGGTAAGCCCGGCTGAGACCAGCGCCAAGCGCCAGCGAATGCTGATCCGGTCAAACACGGAGCACGTATCCGACTCCGCGCACGGTGTGGAGCAGGCGAGGTTCGCCGTCAGCTTCGAGCTTGCGGCGGATGTTTGAGACGAACACTTCGATCGTGTTGGTATCGGCGAAAGGGTCGTAGCCCCAAACATCTTCGAGCAGCAACTGACGACTGATGACGACGCGTTGGTTGCGCATCAGGTACTCCAGCAACTCGAACTCGCGCTGTGTTAGATCAACTCGCCGTTCGCCGCGCAGCACCTCATAACTGTCTGGCTTTAGGACTATGTCTTCGAAGGTCAGGCTGGCCGTGCCGCGCGGTGGTCGCCGCCGCAGTAGCGCGCGCAAGCGGGCCAGCAGCTCTTCGCGCTCGAACGGTTTGACGAGGTAATCGTCGGCGCCAGCGTCGAGGCCCTCGACCTTTGCTTCGGTCGCGTCGCGCGCGGTCAGCACGAGGATCGGCACGTCGCCCGTCTCACGTAGACGACGCGCTACCTCGGTGCCGTCGATCTGAGGCAGCCCGAGGTCGAGGATCACGATGTCGGGATCGAAGCTGGCAGCGAGCGCAAGCCCGGCGGCCCCGTCGCTCGCAATTTCGGTCTTATAGCCGTCGATTCGCAAGATCCGCTGGACAACCTCAGCGATTGCTTCGTCGTCTTCGACAATTAGGACCCGTGCGGCGCGCGATGACATTGCCTATGGAGGGTACGGCGTCGGATTTAGCTCTCCTAAAGGGAGATTGCAGTTGGCGTCGAACAGGCTCAGCGTAGGAATTCTTCGATGGCCACAGCCAAAACGAAAGCAAAACCGCGCCCTAAGAGCTCGCCGAAGCGAAAGGCGCCTGCGCGGGCAGCCGCAAAGCCGCGAAAACGCCCGCAGAAGAAGGCTTCCAAGCCGCTTCAGATGCCGCAGCTCAGTCAGCGCCAGCGGGATCTTTCAGGGCTTGGGTTGGTCGCACTGGCTCTCTTCATCGCGTTTCCGCTCTATTCAGGTGGGGACGCAGGGATTGGCGGCGAGCAGTTCGTTGCCGCGCTGCGTTGGAGCTTCGGCCAGGTCGCCTACCTAATCCCACCGATTCTCGCGCTCGCTGGGCTGGTGCTAATTCTGCGGCCGGTCGTGAACCTGCCACAGACTCTGCGGATAGGCGCCCTCTGCCTTCTCTTCGGTGCGTCGCTCGCGCTCGCGGCCGGCACGCTTGGCCTTGGCACGGGGAGCGGGCGCTCAGTCCAGCTCGAGCCAAGCCTGTTTGGAGACCGCGGCGGCGCCGTCGGCGACCTGCTGTATCTCGGTAGCGGAACGCTCGTCGGCCCGGTCGGCAGCCACATCTTCTCGCTCTTCCTGCTGCTCGCAGCCGTCCTCTTGATCAGCGGGCTGTCGATCGCCGCTGTGCTGCGTCACGGTGGCAGCGGACTCGCCGACATCGGCAACGCGCTCGCAAGCGGCGTCAGTGCACTTTCGAACGCCCGCCCTCAGAAGGACGCGATTGCCCCGCCTGAGCCGGAAGGGTTCGAACCGACCGTTCAGCAGCTCGGGCCGGTCGAGATCTTCGACCTTGGCAGCGACGAGACAGAGCCGTATCAAGCCGATCAGCTCGAGCTTCCCGAGTCGCTCACTCCACCACCGCCGCCCGCAGCGGCCGCGAAGCCCGTCAAGGCGACCTCTAAGCCTGAGACGAAGGAGCCGGGGGAGCCAACGGTCTTCACGTTGCCCGATGCGAAGCTGCTGAAGCTGAGCTCAAAGAAGAACGCCGCACCCGACACGACCGATCAAAGCCGCGTCTCCGACGCGCTGCTTGAAGCTCTCCGCCATCACGGAATCGACGCCAGCCTCGTCGGTACTGTCTCCGGGCCGCACATCACGCGCTATGAGCTACGCCTTGCTCCTGGCGTCAAGATGAACAAGATTGGTGCTCTGAAGGACGATCTCGCTTACGCGCTGGCCGCGACCGATATCCGCATCCTTGCCCCAATTCCAGGCAAGCAGGCAGTCGGCGTTGAGGTTCCTAACAGGACAAGGCTTGAGGTCACGCTCGGCGACGTCTTCCAGGAATTGCCGGCCGATGCCAGTCCGCTGACCGTCTTCCTCGGCAAGGACGTAGGAGGTCGCCCGGTGACCGCCGACCTCGCGCGGATGCCTCACCTCTTGATCGCCGGCACGACCGGCGCAGGTAAGTCGGGCGCCGTCAACGCGATGCTCAGCTCGATTCTGCTGCGCGCGACGCCCGACCAGGTCCGGCTCGTCTTGGTCGACCCAAAGCAAGTAGAGCTAAACCACTACGAGGCGATTCCGCACCTCTTGACGCCGGTAATCACTAGCCCGCGCATGGCCGCCAACGCGCTCGGCAATCTAGTCCGTGAGATGGAGTGGCGCTACGGCGTTATGTCGGTCGCGCGAACGCGCTCGCTGCCTGAGCTAAACAAGCATCGCGTCGATCAAGGCGATGAGCCGCTGCCCTACCTGCTCTGCGTTATTGACGAACTCGCCGACCTGATGATGGTCGCGCCCGCCGATGTCGAGAATGCCGTGATCCGACTCGCGCAGAAGGCGCGCGCAGTCGGCATCCATCTCGTACTCGCGACGCAGAGCCCACGCGTTGACGTGATCACCGGAATGATCAAGGCCAATGTTCCGTCGCGGATCGCCTTCGCCGTCTCCAGCCAGACCGACTCGCGCGTGATCCTCGATCAGAACGGCGCCGAGAGTCTGCTCGGCCAGGGCGACATGCTCTTCTCACCGGTCGGCTCCTCGAAGCTTGAGCGGATCCAGGGCGCCTACATCGATGAGCCGCAGATCGCCAAGTTGACTGAGTTCTGGGCCGCGCAGGGCGAGCCGGCGCTGAGAGAAGATCTGCTCGAGGAGGTCGAGACAAAGGGCGATTCGGGCGGCTCCAACGGCGACGCCGACGGCTTCGATCCAGACGAGGACCCGATGCTCAGTGAAGCGATTGCGCTCGTCGTCGAAATGGATACTGCCTCGACTTCGATGCTCCAACGCCGCCTGCGCGTTGGTTACACGCGGGCGGGGCGTTTGATCGACATGCTCGAGCGCCGTTCGATCATCTCGGGCTACGAGGGCTCAAAGCCGCGTCAAGTGCTCGTCACAGCCGCCGACCTGCCTCGCGTGCTCGCAGCGCTTGAGTCGCCTCAGGAGCCAGCAGAGGATCTCCCAGAGCCCGATGATGCAACGTTGCACGCAGTCTCGCCCGATATCGTCGAAGACTGATTAGCCTCTGGCTATGGCCGATATCGCTAGTCAGCTGCGGACAGCGCGCACCGACGCTGGAATAGACATCGCTACAGCTGAATACGCGACCAAGATTCGCTCGAAGTACCTGCGCGCTCTGGAAAGCGGCGACTGGGCGGCGTTGCCGGAAGAAACCTCAGCGAAGAGCTTCCTCAGGACCTACGCCGATTACCTGGGTCTTGATGGGCGCGCGTTGGTCGAAGTCTTCAAAGCAGGCCGGGAGTCGGTCGGCGATCCAGCTAGCTACGCGCCGAGCGCGCCCTATGGCGACACGGGCCAGCGGCGCAGTTGGCGAGCTTGGATTGCTGTCGCGCTGGTGATCATCTTGATCGTCGGGCTGTTCTTGATCGGCACAAACTCCGACGCGGCTCAGGCATCTGTAGCGCTCACGGGCACTCTGCCTGGCTCATCGCTGTGAGTAAACGCGCCGGCATCGTCGTAACTGGGACCGAGGTACTGACCGGCCGCGTGGTCGATCGCAACGGCCCGTGGTGCTCCGAGCAGTTGCGCGCGCTCGGCGTCGACCATGAGAGCACGGTTGTGGTTGGTGACCGTCCCGCCGACATTCTCGCCGCGCTGCGCTGGCTCGCCGCCGAGGGCTGTTCGCTGATCATCACTAGCGGCGGGCTTGGCCCGACCGCCGACGACCTCACTGCAACTGTTGTAGGCGAGTTTCAGAACCGACCGATGGTGCTCGACGAACCGCTCCACGGACGGATCACAGCGATCCTTGAGCGCCTGACAGCGCGCTGGCCGAGCGTTGATCAGGTCTCGATTGCCGCCGGCAACCTGAAGCAGGCGACGATCCCAGAGGGCGCAACGATTCTGGAGCCGGTCGGGACCGCGCCGGGGCTCGTCGTGCCGCCACTGGGAGACGAAGGCCCGACGGTCGTCGTGCTGCCCGGCCCGCCAAGCGAATTAGTGCCGATGTGGGCGGCGGCTGCGCAGACTGCGCCGTTCATCGCCGCGACCGAGGGAAGGGCGGCGATCGAACAATCGATGGTCAGGCTCTTCGGCATCCCTGAGTCGGAGATAGCGGCGACACTGCGGGCGGCCAGCGCGGCCGGGATTGATATTGATGCGCTTGAGATCACAACCTGCCTGCGGCGCGGTGAAATCGAGATCGTCACTCGCTACGCGCCCGATCAGCGCGCGCTATACGACGATTTTGTGCGCTTCGTCGCCGACAGTCACGCCGAGACGCTCTTTTCGACCGACGGTTCAACGATCGACGAGCAGCTCGCGGCGCTCTTGAACGGCCCGCCGCTACGGACGATTGCGCTTGCCGAGTCATGCACCGGAGGGTTGGTCGCCGCGCGTCTGACCGAAAGGCCAGGCGCGTCTACCTATCTCAAGGGTGGCCTTGTCGTTTACAGCAACGAAGCGAAAACCAAACTGGCTGGTGTTCCCGAGCAGTTGATTGAGCTACATGGCGCAGTCAGCGAGGAGGTCGCGGTCGCCCTCGCCGAGGGAGCGCGGGCGTCGCTGGACGCTGATGTCGGTGTCGGCGTGACAGGTATCGCTGGACCCGGAGGAGGGAGCGATCAGAAGCCGGTCGGGCTCGTCTGGTGCGCGGTCTCTCTCGGTGATGGCGAACAGGCAGTGCGCAAATTGCAGCTTCCCGGTTCGCGGCAGGTGATCCGCGACCGCACGACGACCGTTGTCTTGCACATGGTGACGCGCCTGTTGAGCGGCAAAGAGCAGTAGATACGCTTGTTTTCCGCACTTCCTTAGCTCTTAGGCGGTAGGCCTGTTGCATTTTCGCCGGTAGCTTCGCTTTTCCGTCCGCACGAGGACCGAACATCTGTTCTCGCCCGATAGAGAGGTCGTACCAACGATGCCAACCCCAGCAACCGACAAGGCAGCAAAAGCACGCGACGACGCCCTCAAGGGCGCCCTTAGCCAGATTGAGAAGCAGTTCGGACAAGGCTCCGTAATGCGGATGGGCGACGAAGGCGCACAGGTCAAGGTCGACGCGATCCCGACCGGCGCACTTTCGCTCGATCTCGCACTCGGCATCGGTGGAATGCCGCGCGGCCGCATCGTCGAACTATTCGGCCCAGAGTCTTCTGGCAAGACAACGCTCGTCTACCACGTAATCGCCGAAGCGCAGAAGCTCGGTGGGGTCTGCGCATTTATCGACGCAGAGCATTCAATGGATCCGCTCTACGCCCGTCAGATCGGCGTCGACATCGACGAGCTGCTGGTTTCACAGCCCGACTATGGCGAGCAGGCACTCGAGATCGCCGACATGCTGGTGCGCTCCGGGGCCGTTGACCTGATCGCAATCGACTCCGTCGCTGCGCTGACGCCGCGCTCCGAGCTTGAAGGCCAGATGGGCGATCAGACCGTCGGCCTGCAGGCGCGAATGATGAGTCAAGCGATGCGCAAGCTCGCCGGCAACCTCAACCGCGCTCAAACGATGTGTCTCTTTACGAACCAGATTCGCGAGAAGATTGGCGTCATGTTCGGCTCCCCGGAGACGCAACCAGGAGGCCGCGCGCTGAAGTTCTACTCCTCTCAGAGGCTTGACATTCGTCGGATCGAAACGCTCAAGGACGGAACCGAAGCTGTCGGTAACCGCGTCCGCGTCAAGGTCGTTAAGAACAAGGTTGCGGCGCCTTTCCGCCAGGCAGAGTTCGACATTGAGTTCGGCAAGGGCATCTCTTCATCGGGATGCATCCTCGACCTTGGCATTGAGCACGAGATCGTCACCAAGTCGGGCTCGTTCTTCTCCTATGGCGAGGAGCGGATAGGGCAGGGGCGTAATAACGCGAAGGCGTATCTCGACGACAACCCGAAGATGGCGAAGGAGATCGAAGAGAAGATCTACGCAATTGTCGGCGTCGACAAAGATCTCGTCGTCCCGATCGAACGCGATCCTGACGCTGACGTCCCAGTTTTGGCCGAAGAGCCTGAAGCAGCCGTCGAAGAACCGACGGCCGAAGCCGCCTAAAGCCGTTGGCAAGCCCTTCTCTCGACCACGGCCAACGAGTGCAGGAGGCGCTCGAGCGCGCCTTTCGATTTATCGCGAAGCGCGAGCGGACTGTCGCGCAGGTATCGGCGCGGCTTGAGCGCGACGGGATTTCACAGCGGGTCATCACAGAGGTCGTCGCGCAGATGGTCTCCGATGGATACCTCAGCGATCAGCGCTTTGCGGCGCTCTACGCCGAGGACCGGCGCGTGATAGATGGCTGGGGCAACGAGAGGATCATTACGAATCTGCGAGAAGCGGGAATCTCGTCTGAGATCATCGAGTCGGTAGTCGGATCGCGCGACCACGCCGATCAGGTCGGTGACGCGATTCGCGTCCTCGACCAGAGGATCGGGGTCAAGCCAAGCGACGAGCGCGGGCGCGAGCGCGCGCTTGGAATGCTCGCGCGGCGCGGTTACAGCCTCGAGATCGCTTATGACGCGGTTCGTGCTTTCGAGCGCAGCTGAGCTCCAGTCGCGCTAGCCTGCGTCGCTAATGGCGGGCCTCAGCTATCACCTCACGACCTTCGGCTGCCAGATGAATCAGCACGACTCGGAGCGAATCGACGGACTGCTCGAATCGCTCGGCTACTCGCAGGCCGATGCGCCGAGCGACGCGGATTTAATTCTGCTCAATACCTGCTCGATCCGCGAAAGCGCGGATCGCCGCCTGGCAACCCAGCTCGGCAACGCGAAGCGGTTCAAAGCGGCGCGCCCGGGCGTCGTGATTGGCGTCGGCGGCTGCTGGGCGCAGTCGCTCAAGGACGAGGTCTTTGAGCGCTACCCGTTCGTGGACGTCGCCTTCGGCCCAGGGCAGGTCGATCGGCTAGGCGAATTTCTGTTGTCCGACTCAATCGAGGCGCAGGGGTACTTTGAGTTTGGCGGCTTCACCGCCGATCTTCCGATGCGCGCGCACCAGAGCGCTCAGGCTTGGATGCAGATAAGTGTTGGCTGCAACCAGAAGTGCTCCTACTGCATCGTCCCGTCTACTAGGGGGCTTGAGCTGAGCAGGCCGTTTGCTGACCTGGTTGCCGAAGCTGAGCAGCTCGTCTGCCGCGGCGCACGTGAGATCACGCTTTTGGGCCAGAACGTGAATTCGTACGGCCGCGATCTACGGCCCGACCGCCGCACATTCAGCGAGCTGCTCGCGACCGTTGACGCCGTCGACGGCGTCGATCGGCTGCGCTACACCAGCCCTCACCCGCAAGACATGAATGCCGACGTTGTCGCAGCCCACGTTGAGTTGGAGTCGGTCTGCGAGCACATCCACCTGCCGCTGCAATCGGGTTCGTCAAAGATTTTGAAGGCGATGCGCCGCACCTATGACCGCGATCGTTATCTGACCCGCGTCGCGATGATCCGCGAGGCGATCCCCGACATCAGCCTGACGACCGACATCATCGTCGGCTTCCCCGGCGAGAGCGAAGCGGATTTCGAACAGACCCTCGCGCTCGCCGAGGAGGTTCAGTTCGACGCTGCCTACACCTTCATCTACTCGCCACGCCGCGATACAGAGGCCGCACTGATCACCGAGGGCCTCGTCGCGGCCGATCAGGCCAGCGAGAGAATTGGGCACCTGATCGAGGTCGTTCAGCGCGGCGCGCTCGAGCGGGCGCAGCGTTTCGTCGGACGCTCCGTCGAGGTCTTGGTCGAGGGCAGATCGCGTACCGACGCTGAGAGGATTCGCGGCCGCACGCGCCACAACAAGGCAGTCAACTTCGTCGGCATCGCCGAACCCGGCGAGCTCGTGATGGTTGAGATAGAGAGCGCGACTAGTACATCGTTGAGCGGCAGGGCGACGCTGCTCGCCAGTGCGCTGCGCTAGCGCTTGTCGGCTTGACCGACGGCGATATCGGCGGTGAACTCGGAGCTGCCGAGCCGCCTGACGACCGCGCCCATCAGCGCGGGCGCGAGCTCCGAAGCCTTTGTTGCTGCGCGAACTGCCAGCGGAGCAACGTCGATCTCACCGCGATCGTCCCTGATCGCCAAACTGACGGCCGCCGCGACGTCCTGCGGCGAGCTGGTACCGACGTACCCTGGAAGCTTGACTTCGCTGTCGTGGAACATGCCAGCGTCGCGGACGAAGCCGGGAAAGATCACGCTAACGCCGACGCCGGTTCCGACGAGATCGGCGCGCAGGCCCGAGCCGAAACCTCGAAGGCCAAACTTGGTCGCCGAGTAAAGGCTGCTGCCGGCGGTCGCGACCTTGCCTGCCAGCGATGAGATCAGCACTATCTGGCCGCTGCGGCGCTGCTTCATTCGCTCACCGAGCACCCGCGCCATGATCATCGGTGCACGCAGGTTGACGTCGAGTGCGCGGTCGATCTGGTCGAGCGTGAAGTCATCCAGCTCGCCGGAGGCCGGTAGCGCTGCGTTGGCGACCAGCACGTCGACGTCGGGGTGCTTTGCAAGCAGATCGTCGAGTTGCCTGCGGTCGGCAAGATCGGTCACCGCGACCGTCGCTCCTGTTTCAGCGGCGATCCTTTCGAGCACATCGGCGCGCCGGCCGCTAACGATTAGTTTTGCGCCTGCGCGGCTTAGCTCGCGGGCGATTGCCTCGCCAATGCCACCGGTCGCTCCGGTCAATAGAACCGTCTTGCCTTCGATCTGCACTGCGCCATTGTCGCACGCGCCGCTACCGTTGCGGGCGTGGCCCTGCCCGAGAATCCCAGCGCCGCCAAGGGGGCGCAGGTATTGGCTCTCTTTGGCCCGACTTCGATCGGCAAGAGCGAGATCGCCGTCGTGCTCGCCGAACGGCTTTTTGGCAGCGGACGGAGGAGCGTAATCATCGGCGCCGACTCAATGCAGATTTACGACGGGCTGGCGCTGATTAGTGGTGCAGCAAGCCCGCAGCAGCGCGAACGCGCGGAACACCGGCTGATCGGCTCGGTACCAATCGACAGCGAATTCAGCGCTGGACAGTACGCCCAGCTCGCGCACGAAGAGATCGATCGGGCGATTGAAGGTGGCGAGCTGGCGATCGTCGTTGGTGGAACCGGCCTCTACCTCCAGGCCGCGTTGACAGAGATGCCGATGCGACCACCAATTTCGCAGTCAACCGAGCAGGCGCTACAAGAACAGCTGGAGACGGAAGGCGAGCAGGCACTCCACGAGCGGCTCGCCGCCCAGTCGCCCACCGCGGCGGCGCGGATCAACGCTTCTGATCACCGCCGCCTGCTGAGGGCTCTCGCACTGCTGGCTGAAGGACATTCACTTGAGGATCAAGACGGCGGAATCTGGACATCGCAGCTGCGCCACCCGACGCGGCTGATCGGCCTTACCTGCGATCGCGACGAGCTCTACGCGCGGATAAATCAGAGGGTCGATCAGATCGCGGCCGCAGGAGCTGGCGACGAGGTCTCTGCCGCGCTTGAAGCGGGCGCCTCACGGACGGCGAAGATGGCGCTCGGTTTCAGTGATCTGCAGAACGGCGACTTGGAGGCGATGAAACAGGCGACGCGGCGCTATGCCAAGCGGCAGCTGACCTGGCTGGGCAAGCTCGATCAGGCCGAACTGATCGATGTCGGCGGCCGCAGCGCCGAAGAGGTCGCCGAACAGATTCTTTCCAGCGCCAGCCCCTCGGCAGCGTAGGCTGCGCCAGATGGAACTTGAGCGGTGGCAGGCGCTGGGCAACGAATACCTAATCGTCGAGCGTGAACGGCTCCGCTTCGAGCTCAGCGCTGCGAAGGTCAAGCTGCTCTGCGACGAGCGAGAAGGCTTCGGCGCTGACGGCGTGCTTGAGCTCAGCCACGACGACGACAATGCAGTCAGCGCCGACCTTGCAATCTGGAACGCCGACGGCTCGCAGGCCGAGCTCTCAGGAAATGGCTCACGCCAGGCATTCCTCTACTTACGCGCCAGCGGTTGGACCGACTCTAATT
>JAEMTR010000013.1:0-788 GCA_016462245.1 Solirubrobacteraceae bacterium | reverse complement strand
GATCTGCTCGATCATCTCGATCTCGCTCAGCTCGGTCCGCAAGTTGAGAACGACCCCCGCTTCCCGAACCGCACGAACGTCAGTTGGTGGGCGCGGGTCGGTGAGGGCCGGATCAGGGCGCGGATCTTTGAACGGGGAGTGGGGGAGACGGCATCGAGCGGCACCGGCGCCAGCGGAGCGGCGGTCGCGAGTGTTCTGGCCGGTGGTAGCAGCCCTGTGACCGTAGTTCTCGACGGTGGCGAGCTGGTCGTCGAGATCGACGACGCGATGGGCATCGAGCTAAGTGGAACTGCGAGCTGCGCAGAGAAGATCCGCGTTGATCCTGAGCTGCTGGAGCGACTAACAGAAGCCTGAGCGTCAGTTGGCGTGGAGCTCGGGGTTGAGCTCGCCCCAGTCGCCGTCGCGCTGGAGCGCTTCAACCGCGCCGCTGGTGCTGTTGCGGCGGAACAGAATGCCCGACACGCCGCTCAGCTCGCGCGCCTTGCGCTGCGACCCGTCTGCCATCGTCACGATCGTTCCAGCCGTGATGTAGAGCCCTGCTTCAACGATGCAGCTGTCTCCCAGCGAGATGCCAATCCCGGCATTGGCGCCAATCAGGCAGCCCTCGCCGACGCTGATCTGTTCGCTACCACCGCCGGAGAGCGTCCCCATTAGCGACGCGCCGCCACCAATGTCAGAGCCGGCGCCGACGCAAACGCCGGCGCTGATCCGCCCTTCGACCATCGATTCGCCGAGCGTGCCAGCGTTGAAGTTGACGAAGCCCTCGTGCATAACGGTCGTGCCTGGGG
>JAEMTR010000121.1 GCA_016462245.1 Solirubrobacteraceae bacterium | reverse complement strand
GACGGATTCACCCAAGCCGGCGACACGCTCGGCAACGTGCCGCTCGTCGGCGGCGACCTCAGCGGCGCGCTGCGTGACGCCGGGCAGGCGACCGGCGGCAATGCTGTCGCGGCAGGCCGCCAGGGTGAGCTGGCGATCGAAGAGCTGGCGCAGCTACTCGGCTGGCTGACCTTCCTAATCCCATCGGCGCTGCTGCTGATAGCTGCGCTGCCGCGGCGGATCCGCAAGGTCCGCCAGATCAACGTTGCCGCACAGGTTCTGAGGGCCGATAGCGAGGAGGCGCGGCGCCTGCTGGCGATGCGCGCCGCCTTCGCGCTGCCCTTCGGCACGCTGCTCAGCTACACGCGCGACCCATTCGGAGATCTTCAAGCTGGCAACTACGACGCCCTACTAAGAGCCGTCTATGAAGACTGCGGCTTGCGCGCGCCCACCGGCAAACCTATGGCGGGAGCAGGATTCGAACCTGCGTAGGCAGAGCCAACGGGTTTACAGCCCGTCTCCTTTAACCACTCGGACATCCCGCCGAGAGCAGCGCCCGGAAGTGTAGAGCTCAGGCCGTGTCGCGCAGCCGCTGGGCCTCCGGCAGCGACTCCAGCTTCTTCAAGGTGTGGTTCTCGATCTGGCGGATCCGCTCGCGCGTAACGTCAAAGGCGCGGCCGACCTCCTCCAGTGTTCGAGGCTTGCCGCCACCGATGCCGAAGCGCATGATGATCACGTCGCGCTCACGCGCTGGCAATGTGCTGAGCGCTCGGTAAACGTTCTCGCGGCGCAACGAGTCAGAGGTCAGATCGAATGGTGATACGACGCCGTCGTCTTCGACAAAGTCGCCGAGCTGCGAATCGTCCTCGTCGCCAACGGGCTTCTCGAGCGAGATCGGTTGCTGACTGACGCGCAGAATCTCGCGCACGTCCTCGGTGCTGCACTCAAGCTCCTCCGCGATCTCTTCTGGAGTCGGTTCACGGCCCAGCGACTGAACCAGCTGGCGCTCAACGTGAACAACCTTGTTGAGCTTTTCGACCATGTGGACGGGGATACGAATTGTGCGCCCCTTGTCGGCGATCGCGCGGGTCACGGCCTGGCGGATCCACCAAGTCGCGTAAGTCGAGAACTTGTAGCCACGGCGGTAGTCGAACTTTTCGACGGCGCGGATAAGGCCCAGCGAGCCTTCCTGAATCAGGTCAAGGAAGGTCAGGCCGCGGCCGAGGTAGCCCTTGGCGATCGAGACGACGAGCCGCAGGTTTGCTTCGACCATGTGCTGCTTGGCGTTCATGTCGCCGCGCTCGATTCGCTTCGCGAGCGTTACCTCCTCAACGGCACTGAGCAGCGGAACGCGGCCAATTGAGCGCAGGTATAGGCGCAGCGAGTCGAGGCTCGGTTCGACCGTCAGGTCGATCTCATCGTTCTTGCCGCCAGTAGCCCGCTTGCTGCGCTTGCGCGAGCCTTCGGTCAGCGGCGGGCCGGAGCCGTCGTCGCCTTCGGCTACGAGGTCGATCCCCATCTCCTTCAGGTGACCGTGCAGCTCCTGCACCTGCTCCTTCGATACTTCCACCTCTTCGAAGCACTTTGTGATCTGCGCGACGGTGAGGAATCCCTTCTCCTGCCCCGTCACGATCAGTGGTTTGAGTTCTGCTAGCTCCCATACCGGTGCTTCATCGGCGAGCAATCCTGCGCTCTTTGTTGCCTGCATATTCTCCACAGCTCCTCAATTAAGAAATTGTGGGAGCCGTTCTCCAAACGGCTCCCCTCCCCACACAACTCCCCTGCTGAAACGTCATCTATCTCGATTGAACAATTCTGCCGCCTCGCTCGTAACCAGTCTGTAGCTCCGAAGCGATACGGAAAAGCCGCAACCGACTACGTAACTAATAGCACAAGCCCGATGAAAGCTGGGCTACCCTTCATCCAACCCCAACTTAAGGCAGGTCCTAAGGTGGAACTTTCAGCGCCAAGCAGCTCGCCCGACGTTCAGAACTACAAGCCTGAGATTCATATCTCGCTCTCACGAGTTGGCGTGACCGGCGTGGAGAAGGTGATCCGCATCGGCGAGCCCGGAGCGGAGCAGTCCTACCACGCGCAGCTCGAATGCTTCGTCGACCTTGGGCCGAAGCAGAAGGGTGCGCACATGTCGCGCTTTGAGGAGGTCGTCAACGAAGCGGTAGGCGAGTTCGCGGTTGGCGGAACGGCGCTGCGCGCCGAACAGCTGGCACAGAAGATTGCCGAAAGCGTTCGCGAGCGCCAAGGCGCGCGCCGCGCCGAGGTGACGATCATGGCCCGCTACCCGGAGCACAAGCCAGCGCCCGTCTCGGGGATCATGACGCAGGAGATCTACACGCTCCATGGCGCCGCGCTTGCCAGCGACGCGGGGACGCGCCGCCTCGTCGGCGTCACCGCTCAAGGAATGACGGCATGCCCTTGCGCTCAGGAACTGGTAGCGGCTACGGCCCGCGACCGGCTCAGTGCTCAAGGCTTTGAAAACGACGAGATTGAGCAGATCATCGCTTCCGTGCCGATCGCAACGCACAACCAGCGCGGGCTAGGAACGCTCTACCTCGGTTCAGTCGAGGGCAGCGAGCTCGACGTTGAAGCGGCCGACCTTCTGAAGATCGTTGAGGGCTCGATGTCGAGCGAGATTTATGAGCTGATGAAGCGCTCCGACGAAGGAGCGGTCGTAGAAAAGGCGCACAGTCGGCCGCGCTTCGTTGAGGACTGCGTGCGCGAAGTGATTCAGGGAGTGATCGATCGCTATGGCGCGCTCGACGAGCAGACCTTCGTGTCAGCACGCCAAGAAAACCTTGAAACGATCCACCAGCACAACGTGACCGCGGAGCGCTTCGGCCTGCTCGGTGAGCTGCGGCGCGAGATCGCCACAGACGAACACCTGATGCATCACACCTCGATGCGCGAGTGGCTTGACGCTGGCGGCCGTTAGCTGCTGGCCTGCTGGGCGCAGCTGAGCAGTAATTCATTATTGGGCACTTCGACGCTGACTAGTGGCAGCGATCCGGGGGCGTTGAAGACCTTCTGGCCTGCGTCGGCCCCTGCCAACGATGCCGAATCGGAGTTCCAGAGCGCGAGCATCGCGTAGCTCTTACCCGGCCCCTCAAAGAGCACGCCGCGCGTCTTGCCCCAATCCCAGCGCTCGGCGACCTTCAGCCCGCCGGCAGCGATGTCGGCGCGCACCGCGCTTAGAGCGTCCTGCGAGCGCGCCTGGGCCAGCCCGGCCTTCTTGACGCAGGCCGAGATCTCATTTGGCACCGGATCACGGTTACCGAGCACGATGTAGAGCGCAGTGCCAAACGAGGCGATGATTGCGACGGCGAGAAACGCAAAGGCCCACTTCATTGCGGCGACCCTTCTCGCGGCTGCGCGCGCCGCAGCTCTGCTTCGCGCATCAGGCGACGCATGCCGAAGAAATAATCGACGCCGCTGATCACCGTGACGGCGACCATCAGGTAAACCAGCCAATCGATCCAAGTCGGTGAGGGGACGAGCAAAATCAGCAGGAAGATCGTCAGCACCTGCACTCCGGTCTTGACCTTGCCCCACCAGTTGGCTGCGATCACGACGCCCTCCGAGCGGGCCGAGATCCGCGCCACGGTGACGGCGAACTCGCGCGCCACGATCACCATCGCGACCCATGCCGCGAGCCGCCCGAGCGAGACGAGCGAGAGCAAGGCGGCGATGATCAGCAGCTTGTCGGCGACGGGATCCATCAGCTTGCCGAAGGTTGTGATCTGCTCGCGCGTGCGCGCCAGCCATCCATCGAGCGCATCGGTCACTGAGGCGGCAGCGAAGACGACCGCGGCGAGCACGTCGCTTGTTTGGCCGCCGTGCGAAAGCAGCGCGACGACGAGCACCGGAACGAGCAGAATTCGCAGCACTGTCAGCAGGTTTGGCAGGTTTAGCGTGAACACGGCTCCCCGCAGTATTGCGCGCCGGCATGGCGTCTCCGCAGCTTGGCGCTTTAGGCCTCGATTGCTGCCTCGGCAGGCAGCGCCCGCGAGCTCCGAGTTACGCCGACACTTGCGATCACGACGAGCGAGATTGCGAACAGTTCGAGCAGCGTTGGCTTTTGGCTCAGGACGATGAAGCCGGTGAGAACGGCGACGGCCGGCTCGATGCTCATCAGCGTGCCGAAGACGCGCGTTGGCATTCGCCTGAGCGCCTCCAGCTCGAAGCTGTAAGGGATCAGCGAGCTGAGCAGACCGATTACTGCGCCGAGCAAGAGTATGTGAGGCGTGACAAGCATCGACCCGCCCGACACCACTCCGGGGACGAAGACGATTGCCATGCCGATCATCATCGCGACGGTTAGTCCATCTCGATCAGGGAAGACCTCGCCGGCGCGCTGCGCTATCAGGATGTAGACGGCCCAGAAGAAGGC
>JAEMTR010000120.1 GCA_016462245.1 Solirubrobacteraceae bacterium | reverse complement strand
CCGCGCGCTGGAGTGCTGCGAACGCGCGAGTTCATCATGAAAGACTCTTATTCGTTCGATCGCGACGAAGCCGGCCTTGACGCCAGCTACGCGAAACACATTGGCGCCTACGACCGGATCTTCGAGCGCAGCGGGCTTGAGTGGTATCGCGTCGAATCGGATGTCGGCGTGATGGGCGGGAGCGGCGCGCACGAATACATGGCGCCTTGCCCGGCGGGCGAGAACGAAGTCGCGCTAGCGCCTGGCTATGCGGCAAACGTCGAGGTCGCTAGCGCACTGCCAAGCGCGGCCAAAGTGCAGCCAGCGGGGGAAGCTCTAAGCGAAGCTGCCACGCCGGGGGCGAAGACGATTGAACAGGTCGCCGCGGCGCTTGAGCTCGATCCGAGCGCCCTTCTGAAAGCTTTCCCGGTCGTCACCGACGGTGGAGAAATGATCCTCGCGCTCGTCCGTGGCGACCATCGCGTCAATCAGTTCAAATTGCGTTCGGCCCTCGGCGAAGACTTCCGCGCTGCGAGCGATGAGGAGATCACGAGCCAGCTTGGGCCACCCGGCTTCATCGGTCCAGTTGGAATAGAGCTCACCGTCTTGCTAGACGACGCAGTCGCGGGCCAGGAGGGCAGCTGGGTGACGGGAGCAAACAAGGCCGATTTTCACCTACTCGGAGTCGAGCCCGGGCGCGATTTCCAGTTCGAGGCCGCCGACATCCGCTCCGTCGAAGAGGGCGACCTTGTCGACGGCGAGCCGATCAGGCTAGAGACAGCGATCGAGGTAGGCAACATCTTCAAACTCGGAACGCGCTATTCACAGCCGCTGGGCGCAAGCTTCCTCGATGAGGACGGCGCGGAGCGCCCGATCGTGATGGGTTCGTACGGAATTGGCCCGGCGCGGATAGCTGCTGCAGCGATTGAACAGAGCGCCGACGAGGCCGGAATCGCTTGGCCGAAGGCGATTGCTCCGTGGCAGATCGAACTGGTCGCGCTGGGCAAAGCTGGCAGCCCGGAGCTTGACGCCGCCGAGAAGCTTTACGGCGAACTGCGCGCCCTTGGCGGCGACGTGCTCTTTGATGACAGGGACGCCGGCCCGGGGGAGAAATTCAAGGACGCCGAGCTACTGGGCTGCCCTTTGCGAGTGACGCTCGGCAAACGCTCATTGGAAAGCGGAACGCTAGAGCTCCAAGGTCGACGTGGAATGCTCGATCTCGAGCCGATAGCGCTCGATCACGCCGCCGCCGCGGCGATCCTTGCAACGCTAGCTCAGCTGCCGTGAACGATTCCGAGCAACGGCGCCCACCACTGACTTTCAGGCGCTTTGCCGGGCTCGACCGCTCCGGCCCGCCTCCGCCCGAAACGCTGCCCGACGCGCCGCTACGGCCTTGGACAATTCCAAACGCGATCGGGCTCCTACGGCTGATCCTAATTCCAGTTTTTATCGTCCTCGCGTGGAATGCAGGCGGCGCCTCGCTTAGCGCCGCGGCGGTCTACGCCGTCGTCGCTTGGGGCGATTACGCCGACGGGATAGCGGCCCGCGTCACAGGCCAGTACAGCCGCTTAGGCGCCATGCTCGACCCCCTGATCGACCGCTTGCTAGTGATCGCTGGAGTCGTAGTCTGTTGGCGTTTTGAGCTCGTGCCAATCGCGCTACTGGCGGCGCTGATAGCGCGCGAGGTGCTGGTCTTGATTGGCGGCAGCTACGCGCTCCGTCGCGGCGTTCAGTTGGAAATCAACTGGTGGGGCAGGTGGGGCGTCTGGCCGGCAATGGGAGGGCTCTTCTTGGGAATCTGCGGCGCGCCGCTGGCGGCAACAATAATGCTGTCGTTTGGGCTTCTTCTGCTCGTCATTGCAACGATCCAGTACTACCGATCGGCTCGCATTGTGCTGGCCCAACGCACGGCCTCAACCTAAGGTTGACCGTAGGGCTAGCGCTGGTATGCTCGCGCAGATGCTGCATTGTCCTGAATGCGCCTTTGCCAACGCTGAAGGCGCAAAATACTGCCAGAAGTGCGGCGCTTTCCTAGGCGAGCCGGGCGAAGAGGATCGCGAGTCAACGGCTAGCTATCGGATCGATCAAGAGAGCGGCGAACTGATCCCAGTTGATCTCGATGATCTACTGGCCGAGGAGGGAGCGCTGCTAGTCGTTCGTGGAGGTGGCGGCCGAGCTGGAGAGAGCTTTGCGCTGAACGCCGAGCGGCTCACCGTTGGCCGTGGCGCCGACAGCGACGTCTTCCTTGACGACGTGACAGTCTCGCGCGATCACGCGCTACTCGTGCGCCGAAATGACCACTGGTTTCTCGATGACCTCGGTTCGCTAAACGGTACTTACGTCAACCGCCGCCGGATCGATACGCAGCAGCTTGAAGATGCCGATGAGCTTCAAATCGGCAAGTACAAACTGACCTTCCTTTCGCGCTGACCGATGCCCTCGACTGGAAAAGCTCAAGCCAAGATCGCCAGCTCGCCGGCGCGCCCAGAGCCGCGTCGCACCAAGCCAATGACGATCGGCACGGTCTGCAAGTCGCTGTCGCGTGAATTCCCCGAGATTTCGATCTCGAAGATTCGCTACCTCGAAAATCAGCGCCTCGTTGAGCCTCGCCGCACGCCGGCAGGTTATCGCCTCTACTCGGCTGAGGACCTTGCCCGCCTGCGCACCATTCTGCGCCTTCAGCGCGACGAATTTCTGCCCCTGCGCGTTATCCGCCAGGAGCTCGCGATCGGTCGCACCGACGGTGGGCCCGAAGCGCTCGTTACCTCAGCTGGCCCGCGAGCGAAGGCGCGGCGGATGCCGCCGGTCGTAGCGACTGCGGTCGGCCCGGTGCGAACGCTCGAGGAGCTGCTGGAGGCAACCGGCGCCGACGCTGAATTGGTCCGCGAGCTGGAAGCGTTCGCAATCATCAGCGGCAGCGTCGACGGCGCTGGGCCGCGCTACGACGACAACCAGTGCGAAATCGTCCGCGCAGCCGTTGAGCTCGCCCGTTACGGCGTCGGTGCGCGCAACCTGCGCGTCTTCAAAACCTCAGCCGACCGCGAGTCAGCGTTGCTCCAGCAACTGCTGGCGCCATCGCTACGTTCGCGCAGCGCAGAGCGGCGCCACGAGGCGACAGAAGCGCTCGAGGATCTTGCCGCGGTCACGACCCACCTCAAGCATCTGCTGCTGATCGGTGACCTCCGTGCGATGCTCTCCTGAGCCCCAGCGGCGATCGTCACTAGCAATGATCGCCGACGCCCGCTAGTGGCCACGGTGAGCGCTACAACTACTCTGGCGGCCTCACAGGCGGCTGTCTGGGCACAGGTCTCTGATCCGCGCCAGCTAGCGCGCTGGTGGCCAAAGGTGGTCCGTGTCGAACTCCACGGTAACGTCGCCTTCAGCGAGGTGCTCACGACCGACAAGGGCCGTGACGTGCGCGCCGATTTCGTGACCGCGGAGAGCAACGAACCGCACCGTTGGCGCTTCGTTCAAGAGCTCGAAGAGACACCATTTGCCGCCGTCCTGCGGGAGTCGCAGACGACCGTTGAGCTCGTGCCCAGTGGCGACAACGCGACGGTGCTGACAATCGAACTGGAACGCAAGCCGCGTGGCCTTGGCCGCTTCGGCGGCCCGATGATGAAACGCGCGGCCAAGCGACAACTAGGCGAAGCACTGGTTCGCCTGGAGGAGATTCATGGCACCGTCAACTGAGATGCGCTTTTCGGGCTGGGGGATAGATGCTGACGCTGGAGAGCTTTCCGATCATGTGATTGAGTGGCTCGAACGGCGCTTTGCGATGCCGTTAGCCGCGCGCGCACCAGCGCCGCCGGCCAGCGAGGTGCGTCTGAGTAAGAGTCGCCTCTCAAAGCGTGCCGAGCAGAAGCTCGCTGCGCGCGTTGGGACGACCAACGTTCGAACCGACCATCAGACAAGGCTGACGCACTGCGCCGGTAAGGGCTACGCCGACCTGCTCGCATTTCGCTCGGCCGTCAAGCTGGCGGCGCCAGACGCCGTCGTTTACCCAGGCGACGAATCTGACGTACGGGCGGTATTGAAGATCTGTGCGGGGCAGGGAATCGCCGTTGTGCCGTTCGGCGGTGGCACGAGCGTTGTCGGCGGCGTCACGCCGCTGCGCGGAGCTTTTGATTCAGTGATTGCGCTCGACCTCGGCCGCATGCGCCAGCTGGTCAGGCTCGACACAAAGTCACGGATCGGCACCTTTGCGGCGGGGCTTCGAGGTCCGGAGCTCGAACATCTGCTGCGCGCTCGCGGCTACACGCTGGGCCATTTCCCGCAGAGCTTTGAGTACTCAACCGTTGGTGGCTGGGTCGCGACTCGCTCGGCCGGCCAAGCTTCAACTGGATATGGCCGGATCGACGAAAAGTTGCTCGGCGCTCGCCTGATAGCCCCGGCCGGCGAATTGGAGCTTTCGGAGCGTCCTGCGAGTGCCGCCGGCCCCGATCTGCGCGCT